>DASYJV010000033.1:0-5662 GCA_035996105.1 Candidatus Limnocylindrales bacterium
CCGGGCCAGCGCCCTGGTCAGGGCGAGCTTGAGCGCCCGGAGATCTGCGACGCTCGTGGCGCTGGAACCTTGCCGCTCGAGGACGACCTTGAGGCTGTCGCGGTGGTCGAGGGCGATCCCGGCGATGACCCCCGCCGGACCGCCGAGCCGCAGCAGCCGCCGGCGCCGTCCGATCGCTGCGGGGCCGTCGGCGCCGGTCACGCCCGGACCAGCGGAAGCCGCGGATCCGGCGCCATGTCGGCCCAGGTGGAGCGCACCCAGGCGAGGTCCGGGTCGTCCGTGTTGGCCATCGTCCGCCGATCGCCGGCGAGGGCGTTGAGGTAATAGGCGTCGTAGCCCTGGGTCGCGGCGAACGGGTGATAGCCCCGGTCGACGATGGCGAGGTCGCCATGGCGGACCACCATCAGTCGGTCCCGGGAACCGTCCCGCTCGTAGACCCGCTGGATCGCCCAGCCCTCGGGACGGCGGAGCTGATAGAAGTAGGTTTCCTCGAGCACGGCCTCGCGCGGCGGATCGTCGACGTCATGTCGGTGCGGCGGCCAGCCGGACCAATTGCCCGATGGCGTGAAGACCTCGCAGATCAGCAGCCGGTCCGCCGGGAAGCCCGGCATCATCACGTTGTTGACCTGCCGCGTCGCATTGCCGGCGCCACGGATCTCGATCTCGACATCCCCGGGACGGACCAGGATCGGCTGGCTCGCGACGCCGGGCCGGCCGGTCAGCGGCGCCTGGGCGATCGCGACCACGGCTCGCTGGCCGGCGAACGGGCGCCCGACGATGCGGGCGCGCGTCCCGGCCGGCATGTAGGCGCTCCACGGCATCCCATCGAAGACCGAGGCCCGACCTTCCAGGTGGAGACCGGGACCCGAATCGAAGGCGATCTCGACCCCACCGCCCGAGATCGTGACGATGGCCGCCTCCTCGTCGGGCCGATCGAGGACGACCGTCTCGCCGGCTTCGAGGCCGAACGCCCGGAATGAGAGATACCGCCAGCCGGCCCGCGTCGGATCGGTGGCGACGACGCCGCTGCCGTCCGGCCGGACGTGCAGCGACTCGACCGGCAGGCGCGACGGGAGCTTGGCTGGGTGGATGACCGGCTCGGGGCGGTCGTCCGCGGTCACGGCCGTGCTCCCTGCGTGGTGACCGCCGGACGTGCGAGCCGGCGATCGATCTCGCCGGGGGTCGGCATGGCCGTGCTGCACATGAGCCGCCCCGCCACGATCGCCCCGGCGGCGTTGCCGCGCTCGGCGGCCGCGAGCGGGTCCAGCCCGCGGAGCAGGCCCGCCACGAACGCCGCGCTGAAGGCATCACCGGACCCGAGTCCGCACACGACCTCGACCGCGATCCCGGCGACGGAGCGGCGGTCGTCCCGGGTCACGATGGAGACCCCGTCCGGACCGTGCTTGATCACGATCAGCGTGGGGCCGGGGCCGGCGATGTCGCCAGGGGTCGCGGCGGAGCGGGCAGCCGGTTCGGGACGCAACTCAGCTGCCCCGAATTCCTCGTCGCTCCCGATGACGATGTCGCTCAGGCGGGCGGCCTTGCCGATGAGCGCCGGCGCCTCGGCCGGGTCGGCCCACAAGGTCGGGCGCCAGTCGAGATCGAGGATCGTCATCGACCCCGGCCATCGCGAACCGGACGCCCGGCGACCCGCCATCAGCTCGAGAACGGTCGAGCGGGCCTGCTCCCCGGCCAAGAGCGCACCCGACACGATGATCGCGCGGGCGCCCCGGATCATCCCGGCCGGGAGGTCGGCGCCCGTCAGCCGTGTCTCGGGCGCCGGCTGGGAGCGGTAGAAGGTCACCGGGAACCGGTCCGGGGGCCAGGCCTCGAAGAACGCCACCTGCGTCCTCGACGCCCTGACCGTTGCGACGGCGCCCACGTCGACGCCCTCGCCGGCGAGGAAGGTGCGCACGTGCTCGCCGTGGCCGTCATCGCCGACCGCCGAGACGACCCCGGTGCCGATGCCGAGCCGGGCCAGCCCCGTCCCGATGTTGCCGGCAAACCCGCCGACGGCACGGACGAACGAATCGGCGTCGGCGAGGCTCGTTCGAGGCGTCGAAGGGGTGAGATCGACGCCGACCCGGCCGATGACGACCGCCTCGATCACCGACCCGTCTCCGGCGCTCAGGCCAGGTGCTTGAGCACGGCATCCCGGAAGGTCGCCGCGCACGCTCGCGCCTCGTCCTCGCCGTCGCGCATGCGCAGGCCGAAGGGCGCCAGGTTGGCGTCCCGGACGCCGATCCCGATGCTCAGCGAGCGCTCGAGCAGGGCGTCAGTGTGCGGGAGCGAACCGGCCCGGTATTCGGCCTTCGGGTGGTCCGTGCATGCGCAGTCGAACGGATGGCCCTTGCCGTTCACCGTCCGTCGCTCGAGCAGGTGGTTCATCCGGCTGTAGACGTGCCAGCCCGATTCGGCGAGGGTGATCGAGCCGACCTCCTTGGCGACCTTGCAGGCGATCTCCTGCGACGGGAGCATGACCACGAGGTGCGTCGCGAGATCGCCTTCGGGGTCGGTCAGGGTCCGGAACTCGATCCCCGAGGTCTCCTGCAGGATCGACTTGACGATGGCCTTGTTGGCCCGCAGGTGCGACGTGATCAGGTCGAGCTTGCGCACCTGGGCGAGCAGGACGGCACCGGACAGCTCGGTCATCCGGAAGTTCATCCCGAGGAATGGCCGCGGGCCGTACTTCGACTCGAGCCGATCGGGCGCGTGGCCCTGGTCGTGCATCGCGAAGCAGCGTTGGTAGAGCGCCTCGTCGTCCGTGACGATCATCCCGCCGTCGCCGCAGGTGATCGTCTTGTACTCGTTGAAGCTGTAGACGCCGGCCGCCCCGATGCCACCGACGCCACGTCCCTGGTAGGTCGCGCCAAAGGCCTGCGCACAATCCTCGACGAGGGGGATGCCGTGCCGGTCGGCGATCGCCTTGAGCTCGGCGAGTCGCGCGGGAGCGCCGAGCATGTGGACGACCAGGATGGCGGCGGTCCGCGGCGTGATCCTGGCCTCGACGTCCGCCGGATCGAGGTCGAACGTGTCGTCGACCTCGGCGAGGACCGGCGTCGCGCCCGTGTAGACGATCGCCGAGATGGAGGCCACGAACGTGAAGCCCGGGACGATGACCTCGTCGCCCGCCCCGACGCCGAGCCCGAGCAGGGTGATCCACAGCCCGGCGGAACCGCCGCCACTCAGCCCCAACCCGTACCGCACGCCCGCCAGCTTCGCGATCTCGCGCTCGACCTTGTAGACCTTGGCACCGAAGGCCGGGTCATCCGAGGGACCGTACCTGCTCAGGAAGCCGCTGTGCATCACCTCGAGGACTTCGGCGATCTCCTCCGCACCGATCAGCTCGACGCCGGGTCCGGGCATGGCTGGCTCCTCTCTGTCGTCAATGGAGATCGACCCGCTGGCCGCGGCGCGCCTCGTCGTAGGCGGCACGGGCGTCGTTCACCCCGGATTGCTCGCTCGTCGCGGCGACGGGGACGTCCCACCACGACTCGAAGCCGGCGACCCGCTTCTCGGGCTCCGTCGGGACCACGATCACGGTGACCCCGTCGGCCGCTCGTGCCTGCCCGAGCGCGTCCCGCACCTCGTCAGGGGTGCAGGCCAGCAACGCCAGCGCGCCCATCGAGGCGGCGTGGGCTCGGAAGTCGATCGGCACGTACGGTCCCGTGAGCTGGTGGCTCACCTGATCGCGGAAGCGCAGCTCGTTCCCGAAGTCCGGCACGCCGACCATCCGCTGCAGGGCGAGGATGCACTGGAAGCCGTGGTTGTCGAGGACGACGATGGTCAGCTTCAGGCCCTCGGCCACGGCGGTCACGATCTCCGAGTTCATCATCAGGTACGAGCCGTCGCCGACCATGACCACGACCTCGCGACCGGGGTCGGCCAGGGCGACGCCCAGCCCGGCGGCGATCTCATAGCCCATGCACGAGAAGCCGTACTCGACGTGGTAGGCCTTCGGGTCCTCCGCCCGCCACAGCCGCAGCAGGTCGGCGGGGAGGCTGCCGGCCGCGCAGATGACCGTCGCGTGACCGCCCACGACGTCATTGACCAGCCCGATCACCTCCGCCTGCCCGAGGTCGCCGGGTCGGCCGTCCAGCGTCCGAAGCTTCGTGACCACCGAGTCCCATTCCCGTTTCAGCGACGTGACCCGCTCCCGGAATGCCGGCGGGGTCCCGGCGAAGCCGGCGGCCGAAAGCGCGGTGTCCAGCGCGCGGAGCGTCTCACGCGCGTCGGCGACGATCGCGACCCCGCGCAGACGGTGGGCATCCCCCGGGCTGACGTTGATACCGATGAACCGGACATCGGGATGCTGGAAGGCCGTTCTCGAGGCGGTCACGAAGTCGCCCATCCGGGTGCCGACGCACAGGACGACGTCGGCCTCTCGGGCCAGCCGATTGGCCGCCAGCCCACCGTTCGTGCCGGCCGGCCCGGCGTTCATCGGATGATCCCAGGGCAGGGCGCCCTTGCCGGCCTGCGTCTCCACCACGGGGATGCCGAACCGATCCGCCAGCCCGGCGAGCTCCTCGGTCGCGCCGCCATAGATCGCGCCGCCGCCGGCCACGATCAGCGGGGCCGTCGCCGAAGCGATGAGGCGGACCGCGTCGTCGAGCGCGCGGGTCTCTGGCGGCGGGCGCCGGATGCGCCACACGCGGCGCTCGAACAGACCCTCTGGCCAATCGAAGGCTTCGGACTGGACATCCTCGGGGAGGGCGAGGGTGACCGCGCCGGTCTCGGCCGGGTCGGTGAGCACCCGGAAGGCCTCGGGGAGCGACCCGATCAGCTGTTCCGGACGCGAGATCCGGTCGAAGAAGCGCGACACTGGGCGGAACGCGTCATTGGCGCTCACATCCCGCTCGGTCGGATGCTCGATCTGCTGGAGGACCGGGTCCGGATATCGGTTCGCGAAGTAGTCGCTCGGCAGCAGCAGGACGGGGATCCGGTTGACGGTCGCGCCAGCCGCCCCGGTGACCATGTTCATGGCGCCCGGCCCGACCGACGACGTGCAGGCGTAGGTCTGGAGTCGGTCGCGATGCCGGGCGAACGCGGCAGCCATGTGGACCATGGCCTGCTCGTTCTGCGGCCGGAGATAGGGCATCGATTCGGCGTCGCCCAGCTCCTGGAGCGCCTGGCCGAGGCCGGCGACGTTGCCGTGCCCGAAGATCCCCCACACCCCGGCGATGAACCGCTGCTCGTGACCGTCGCGCTCGACGAACTGACGGGCCATGTAGCGCACGAGGGCCTGACCCACGGTCAGCCGGACGGTCCCCACGTCGAATTCCTCCTTGCGCAACCGATTGCAGGGACGGTATCATCGCCCCTCGCCCTACGTCAACATGGATCGGGAGGACCGGGATCATGGCCAGTGGGCGAGCGGTGCCGATGACGAGACTGGCGCGACCGATCGACCTGTCGTCGGCCTGGAACGCAGCCGATGACGACGTTGCCAGCCGCTTCCATCCGCTCTACCGGAACGCGCTGGCACGGCTCCCCGACGGGACGTCCATCTTCCGGGGCCTCCCGTTCGAGCTCGGGAGCCGGGCCCGCGGGCGGCGCTGGATCCTGGTCGATCGTGAACTGACCGTCGACCTCCCCGAACCTCGCGGATCCGGCCGGGCCAGCCACCTGGTGGTCGCCCACTTCGCCGACAGCTGGCGCGATG
>DASYJV010000034.1:0-8315 GCA_035996105.1 Candidatus Limnocylindrales bacterium
TGGGACGCGTTGTTCCAGGGCATCATCAGCCTGCTGGCAGCGTAGGGGCATCGTGACGACCGAGACGACGACGGAGACCAAGGCGCCCGAGAAGCGCTGGTACGTCATCCACACCTATTCCGGGTACGAGAACAAGGTCAAGGCGAACCTCGAGCACCGCATCGAGTCGATGGGCATGGAGGACAAGATCTTCCAGGTGCTCGTCCCGATGGAGGATGAGATCGAGATCCGCCAGGGCCAGCGCCACACCGTCCAGAAGAAGGTCTACCCGGGCTACGTCCTGGTCGAGATGATCCTCGATCCCGATAGCTGGTTCGTCGTCCGCAACACGCCGGGCGTGACCAGCTTCGTCGGCGGCGCCAACATCCCGGGCGTCCGCAGCGAGCCGATCCCGCTCGACGAAAACGAGGTCAAGCAGATCCTCCGGCACATGGGTGTCGAGACGCCCAAGTACCGGGTCGCATTCACCAAGGGCCAGAGCGTCCGGGTCACCGACGGACCGTTCGCCGAGTTCATCGGCACGGTCGACGAGGTCAATCCCGAGCGCAACAAGGTCAAGGTGCTGGTGAGCATCTTCGGCCGCGAGACACCGGTCGAGCTCGACTTCCTGCAGGTCGAAAAACTCTAGGACCTGCCGGTCGAGAAGCTCCAGAAAGGAACCTGACACCCCGTGGCCAAGAAGATCCGAATCGTCCTGACCCTGCAGCTCCCCGCCGGCAAGGCCACGCCTGCGCCGCCGGTCGGCACCGCGCTGGGTCCGCACGGCATCAACATCGTCGAGTTCACGAAGTCCTACAACGAGAAGACGGCCGACAAGGTCGGTCAGATCATCCCGGCCCAGATCACGGTCTTCGAGGACCGCTCGTTCACGTTCATCCTCAAGACACCCCCCGCCGCGGACCTGTTGCGCAAGGCGGCCGGGGTCGAGAAGGGCGCCACCACGACCAAACGGGAGACCGTCGGTCGCGTGACGCGGGACCAGGTCCGGGAGATCGCGGGCATCAAGATGGCCGATCTCAACGCCAACGATGTCGATTCGGCGATGCGCCAGATCGAGGGGACCGCACGGAGCATGGGGATCGAGGTGGTCGGCTAGCCGACCGCGACCGAACGTTCACGACCTCGCGTGACCTGACCCCGGGTCCGCGACTGATGACAGTGGGGGAGGTCGAACACCGACCGACAGAAAGGACACCACACATGGCACGTCACGGAAAGAAGTACCTCGAGGCAGCGAAGCTCGTCGATCACGAGCAGGTCTATCAGCCGCTCGAGGCCGTCGAGCTCGCCAAGGCGACCGCCTTCGTCAGCTTCGACGCCTCGGTCGAGGTCCACCTCAAGCTCGGTGTCGACCCGCGCCACGCCGACCAGATGGTCCGCGGCACGGTCGTGCTGCCGCACGGGACGGGGAAGACCGTCAGAGTCGCCGTATTCGCCCAGGGCGAGAAGGCTCAGGAGGCGCTGCGGGCCGGCGCCGACGAGGTCGGGGGCGAGGACCTGGTCAAGAAGATCGAGGCCGGCTGGCTCGAGTTCGACGTCGCGATCGCGACCCCGGACTCGATGGGGATGGTCGGCAAGCTCGGCAAGATCCTCGGCCGTCGCGGTCTCATGCCGAACCCGAAGGCGGGCACGATCACGTTCGACGTCGACCGGGCCGTCCGCGAGGTCAAGGGTGGCCGGGTCGAGTTTCGAGTCGACAAGACGGCGATCGTCCATACCGCCTTCGGCAAGAGCAGCTTCGAGCCCCAGGCGCTGGTCGAGAACCTCGCCGCCCTGGTCGACGCGGTCAACCGCGCCAAGCCGACCGGCGCGAAGGGCCAATATCTCAAGTCACTGACCATCGCCAACACGATGGGCCCGGGGATCCGGGTCGACGTGCCCGGCGTCCTCGCGGCCGCGGTCGCGTAACCTAGGCAGTCACGACCGGCCCCGGCCGGTCATCTGACGCGATGGCGGCCGAGAGGCGCGTCATCTCACATCGATATCGACGGACCGCCGCAGACAGCCTGCGCTTGCGGACCGCTGCGGATCCTCGGATCCGCGACGGTCGAAGCTTGATCCGTCGGACCGGACCGGTCGCGATACCCGAAAGGGGATCGCCATCGGGGACGCCGACGAGCACGCCGAGGCAGACCGGTGCCGCTCCACCCTCGGGTGGGCAGCGCTCCTGCGAACTGGGGTCAGCCTTCCGGATGAAGGCGATCAGGGACGTCGCAGGGGCCGCCCGATCGGATCGGGCGCCCACCGCGCACGCCGGCCGCGTGCCGAAGGACAGGAGTGCCACATGCCGACGGAGGCCAAACGGGAGACCGTCGCCGAGCTGCGCGAAGAGCTCGCCAAGGCCCGGACGATGATCGTCTCCGAGTACCGCGGCCTCAAGGTCAAGGAACTCGCCGAGATCCGCCGTGCCCTGCGCAAGCAGGACGTGACGTATCGGGTGGTCAAGAACCGATTGCTGCGCATCGCCGCGGATGATCCGCTGCGCGAGGCGCTCGGCCCACTGCTCGTCGGTCCGACCGCGATCGCGTTCGGCAACGACGAAGCCGGGACGGCGAAGGCCGTCCTCGATGCCACCCGGCCATACACCAGGGTCGTCCGGATCACCGGCGGCGTCCTGGGTGACCGGGCCATCAGCTCCGATGATGTGACTCGGCTCGCCGCGCTGCCCTCGCGCGACGTCCTGCTGGCCAGGCTGGCCGGCGGGATGCAGGCGCCGGTGGCGACCCTCGGTGGTCTCTTCGCCGCTCCGCTGCGCAACCTGGGCTATGCCCTGCAGCAGGTCGCCGATCAGAAGGCCGCCAATCCCGGCGGCTAGCCGCCTTCACCTCCCACCCACGAACAAGACGAACGAAGGAGATCCCTCATGGCTGTCCTGACCCAGGACGATCTGCTCGAAGCGATCGACAAGATGACCGTGCTCGAGCTGTCTGAATTCATCAAGCGATTCGAAGAGCGATACGGCGTGACCGCCGCCGCTCCGGCAGCGGCCGCCGCGGCCCCGGCCGCCGGTGGTGCCGCCTCGGAAGCGGCCGCCGCTCCAGAGGAGCAGACCGAGTTCACCGCGACCCTGACCGAGATCGGCCCCAACAAGATCCCGGTCATCAAGGTCGTTCGCGAGCTGACCGGCCTCGGTCTCAAGGAGGCCAAGGACCTGGTCGACGCATCGCCCAAGGCCGTCAAGGAAGGCGTGACCAAGGACGAAGCCGAAAAGATCAAGGCCGCCCTCGAGGAGCAGGGCGCAAAGGTCGAGATCAAGTAGTCCGGCTGCCTGGCCGGTCGCCACTGCGGCGACCCTGGAGGGCGTTGCCACCTGCCCGCGATCGCTCGCGCGCCTTCGGGTGCGCTCGTTCGCCGGGTGCTCGGCTGCGCATCCTCCAGGACTCGCCGGAGCGGCGAACGCCCGCAGACCCGTCGGCGTCCTCGAAGAGGCGACCGAGCACCCGGGGCGCCGAATGCCCTAGCACGTTGTAGGGCGTTTGACAAGATGCGAAATCGCGGTATCCTACTCCTTCTGTGAGCCCGGCCTCTCTTCCCCTCTTCTACCTCCGTCAAGGAGTGGTGCTTCATGCTGTCTGCTGACTCTTCGACGCGCGCCCGGACCCCCTCCGGCCGCATCTCGTATGCCCGGATCGACCGCAAGGTCGATGGCATCAGCTACGAGAAGTTCGAGATCCCCAACCTCATCGAACTCCAGCTCGACTCGTTCGCCTGGTTCGTCGAGAAGGGGCTGCGCGAACTGTTCGATGAGATCAGCCCGATCAAGGACTTCACCGGCAAGGTCATGGAGCTCCAGTTCCTCGATTACGAATTCGGCGCGCCGAAGTACTCGGAAGAGGAGTGCCGGACCAAGGATCTGACGTTCAGCAAGCCGCTCTATGTCAACGTCGAGCTCCTGATCAAGGAGACCGGCGAGATCCAGCGACAGCGGGTCTACATGGGCGACTACCCGTGGATGACCGACCAGGGCACCTTCGTCATCAACGGGGCCGAGCGCGTCGTCGTCAGCCAGCTCGTCCGTTCGCCCGGCGTCTACTACAGCGAGACCGAGGACCCGGCATCGGGCCGGATGCTGTTCAGCGCCAAGGTGATCCCGAACCGTGGCGCCTGGCTCGAGTTCGAGACCAACAACAAGGACCAGCTGTGGGTCAAGGTCGATCGCAAGCGCAAGATCGCGGCGACCACCCTGCTCCGCGCGGTCGGCTATGAGCAGAACGACGAGATCGCCGGGCTGTTCACCAGCGTCGACGTCGACCTCGATCACCAGTACATCAGCGGGACGCTCGACAAGGATCTGACCCGGACCCAGGCCGAGGCGCTCATCGAGGTCTACAAGAAGCTGCGCCCGGGCGATCCGCCCACCGGCGACAACGCCCGTCAGCTGGTCGAGAGCCTGTTCTTCAACTTCCGCCGCTACGACCTCGGTCGAGTCGGCCGCTACAAGTTCAACAAGAAGCTCGACCCCGTCGCGGCGCGCCTCGGCATCGAGCTGCCGCGCGAGGGCCGGACGATCACGCGCGAGGACATCGCCGCGATCGTCGGTCACCTCATCGAATGCAACCGCGGGCTGCATCCCAAGGACGACATCGACCACCTCGGCAACCGCCGGATCCGGGCGAACGGCGAGCTGATCCAGAACGCCTTCCGGATCGGCCTGCTTCGCATGGAGCGCGTCGTCCGCGAGCGGATGACCATCCAGGAGCTGGACAAGGCGACCCCGAACGCGCTCATCAACATCCGCCCGGTCGTCGCCGCGATGAAGGAATTCTTCGGTGGCAGCCAGCTCAGCCAGTTCATGGACCAGACCAATCCGCTCGCCGAGCTGACCAGCAAGCGCCGCCTGTCGGCGCTCGGCCCGGGCGGGCTGTCCCGCGAGCGAGCCGGCTTCGACGTTCGCGACGTCCACCACAGCCACTATGGCCGGATCTGCCCGATCGAGACGCCGGAAGGTCCGAACATCGGGCTCATCGGGTCGCTCGCGACCTACGGCCGGATCAACAGCTACGGCTTCATCGAGACGCCGTACCGCAAGGTCAAGCGGACCGTCGGCTGGGACGAGCCCGACCTCACGCAGTACGAGACCGGTGCCGACCTGGTCGCCAAGGGCGGCGAGGTCATCCTCAAGGCGGGCAAGCCGTTCAACGCCGCCGCCATCGCCGAGCTCAAGAAGCAGAAGGCCAACGCCTTCCCGATCCGGCCGATCGTGACCGACGAGATCCACTACATGCCGGCCGACGAGGAAGAGGAGCACGTGGTCGCGCAGGCGAACGCGCCGCTCGACGAAGAGGGCCACTTCACCGCTGAGCGCATCCCGTCGCGCTACCGGGACACCTTCCCCGAGGCGCGTGCCGGTCAGATCGAATACATGGACGTGTCGCCCAAGCAGGTCGTCTCGGTCGCGACGGCGCTCATCCCGTTCCTCGAGCACGACGACGCGAACCGGGCCCTGATGGGTTCGAACATGCAGCGCCAGGCCGTGCCCCTGCTCGAGCCGGAATCGCCCATCGTCGGGACCGGGATGGAGGAGCGCGCCGCGCGTGACTCCGGCCAGGTGCTCGTCGCCAAGCGCGGTGGTCTCGTGACGAGCGTGACCGCCGAGCGCATCCATATCGAGACCGACGCGGGCGAGCTCGACGAGTACAAGCTCCTGAAGTTCGTCCGCAGCAACCAGGGGACGTGCATCAACCAGCGACCCATCGTCAACGTCGGCGATCGCATCGGCGACGGTCAGCCGCTGGCCGACTCCAGCTCCACGCAGCTCGGCGAGCTTGCGCTCGGGCGCAACATCCTGGTCGCGTTCATGAGCTGGGAGGGCGGCAACTACGAGGACGCGATCGTCATCAGCGACCGCCTCGTCCGCGACGACCTGTTCACCAGCATCCACATCGAGAAGCACGAGATGGAGTCGCGAGACACCAAGCTCGGCCCCGAGGAGATCACCCGCGACATCCCGAACGTCGGCGAGGAGTCCCTCAAGGACCTCGACGAGGAAGGGATCGTCTATATCGGTGCCGAAGTGCGCCCGGGCGACATCCTGGTCGGCAAGATCACGCCCAAGGGCGAGACCGAGCTGACCGCCGAGGAGCGTCTGCTACGCGCCATCTTCGGTGAGAAGGCACGCGAGGTGAAGGACAGCTCGCTGCGCCTGCCCCATGGCGAGCGCGGCAAGGTGGTCGAGGTCCGCGAGTTCCGTCGCGAGCTCAACGACGACCTCCAGCCTGGGGTCAACCGGCTCGTCCGCGTCTCGGTCGCCCAGAAGCGCAAGATCAGCGTCGGCGACAAGATGGCCGGCCGTCACGGCAACAAGGGCGTCATCGCCAAGATCCTGCCGGCCGAGGACATGCCGTTCCTGCCCGACGGGACCCCGGTCGACATCATCCTCAATCCGCTCGGCGTGCCGAGCCGGATGAACATCGGTCAGATCCTCGAGACCCACCTCGGGTGGGCGCTCCACGAGAAGGGCCAGAAGGCGGCCACCGCGGTCTTCGACGGCGCCACCGAGCACGACATCAAGGACGAGCTCCGCTCGGCCCGACACATGGTCTACGGCGTCTCCCAGCCGCTCCCGGAGACCGGCAAGATCGATCTTCGCGACGGCCGGACGGGCGAGCTGTTCGACCGGCCGATCACCGTCGGCTACATCTACATGCTCAAGCTTCACCACCTCGTCGAGGACAAGATCCACGCCCGGTCGACCGGCCCATACAGCCTGATCACCCAGCAGCCACTCGGTGGCAAGGCGCAGTTCGGCGGCCAGCGCTTCGGTGAGATGGAGGTCTGGGCACTCGAGGCCTACGGCGCCGCGAACATCCTGCAGGAACTGCTCACGGTCAAGTCGGATGACGTCCTCGGGCGCGTCCAGACGTACGAGGCGATCGTCAAGGGCGAGGAGATCCAGCCGCCTCGCGTCCCGGAGTCCTTCAAGGTGCTGATCAAGGAACTGCGGAGTCTCGGGCTCAACGCCGAGATCCTCGACCCGAACGACGAGGAGATCCCGTTGGCGGAGGACGACGCCTCCGGCTACCTGTTGCCCGATCTCGGTGGGATCAACCTCGCCGGGTTCGAGGACTGATCGTTCTGACTACCGACCTGAACCCGACCCCGACCCCGACCCGACACCCGCGGGACCGCGCCATGGCCGGCACGGCTCCGCTTGCTCACGGTCCGCATCGCGTTGCCGAGCCAGACGGCGGCGCGGAGGAGAACCATGCTCGAAGTCAATAACTTCAGCGCGATCCGCATCTCGCTTGCCAGCCCGGACCAGATCCGGGAATGGTCAAAGGGCGAGGTCACCAAGCCCGAGACCATCAACTACCGCACGCTCAAGCCGGAGAAGGATGGCCTGTTCGACGAGCGCATCTTCGGCCCGACCAAGGACTGGGAGTGCTACTGCGGCAAGTACAAGCGGATCCGCTACAAGGGCATCATCTGCGACAAGTGCGGCGTCGAGGTCACCCGCTCGAAGGTCCGCCGTGAGCGGATGGGCCACATCCAGCTGGCCAGCCCGGTCAGCCACATCTGGTATTTCAAGGGCACGCCGAGCCGGCTCGGGATCCTGCTCGACATCAGCCCGCGCAACCTCGAGCGCATCCTCTACTTCGCGCTGTACATCGTCACCCACGTCGACGAGGAGGCGCGCAAGCGCGCCCTGTCGGCGATCGAGGAAGAGGCCGAGGGACGTGGCGGCAAGGCCGGTCAGGCGCTGGCCGCCCGCGAGGATGAGCTCAGGGCAGAGCTCAACAAGACCAAGGACGAGCTGACGGCCGAGCTTGCCCGGACCAAGGCGGAGCTGGAGAGCCAGCGCTCGAGCCGGACCGAGCAGATCGCGGCCGACGCCCAGGTGACCCAGGCGGCGCTCGCCGAGCTCAAGTCCGCCGTGGCGACGGACACCATCGTCTTCGCCCCGACCGGCGAGGTGATCGTGGCCGCGGGCGACAAGGGCGGCAAGGAGGCGACCGCCCGGCTGCGAAAGGTCGTCGGCGAGTACACCGAGCAGGTCAACGCCGATCTCCAGCAGCGCGAGGCCGACGAGGCCCGCGCGGTGGACCAGAAGGTCGAGGACCTGCGCGCGGCGATGGACGACACGCTCCGTCACGAGCGCGGCCAGCTCCAGGAGCAGGCCCAGGGCACCAAGGACGAGCTGCGCAAGCTGCGCGACGAGCTCGAATCGCTCAAGCCGATGCAGACGCTGGGCGAGACCGAATACCGCAATCTCGACGAGCGCTACGGCGCGGGCGCCAAGGGCGGCCGTGTCTTCGGCGCGGGGATGGGGGCCGAGGCGGTCCGCGAGATCATCAGCCGGATGGATCTCGAGGAGC
>DASYJV010000035.1:0-4181 GCA_035996105.1 Candidatus Limnocylindrales bacterium
ATGCCTGGCTCGACGGCGATCAGTGGCTCCTGGGCAAGTCGATGCCCGGCTTCTGCCCTGTCGGCCCGTGGATCGTCACGCCGGACGAGCTGGATCCACGTGATCTGCGGCTCTGCCTCACAGTCAACGGCACGACCATTCAGGATGGCCGGACGTCACAGATGCGCTTCTCGATCGACGAGGAAATCGGCTACCTCGGACGGCATGTAGCCCTTCGGCCGGGCGATCTGATTGCCACCGGAACGCCCATGCGGATCGGCCCAGACGCGGCGCGCACCCTCCGGGCGGGGGACGTCATGACCGCCTGGATCGAGGGCATCGGCGAGCTCACCACCACCCTCGCCTGACGCCAGCCAAGGGAGAGACCGCCATGAAGCCGCCGACCGTGTTCCTGGGGGAGATGACCGACCCCGAGCTCCAGGCGTTCCTGCTGGAGCACCAGACGGTCATCGTCCCGACAGGCTCGACCGAGCAGCACGGTCCCCATGGTCCGCTCCTGACCGACGTCCTCATCCCGAACGAGGTCGCCCGTCGCGTCGCGCCGCGGGTCGGCGCCGTCGTCGCCCCGACGATCAACTACGCGCTGTCGTATCCGCACGTGGGGTTCACCGGCGTCGTCCACATCCGCATCCCGACCTTCATGGCGCTCATCGAGGACCTCTGCGCCTCGCTGTCGGCGATCGGGTTCCGTCGGATCGTCTTCCTCAATGGCCACTACGACAACACGTACGCGATCGCCTATGGCTGCGCGAACGCCGCCGACCGGATGCCCGCCGGCGTCCATGCGTTCCCGGTCAACTACTGGGACGGCATGACGCCCGCCGAAGCGGCCGAGTTCTTCGACCCGGGCACGGGGCTCCACGCGAACCGTGGTGAGACGTCGGCGATGCTCGCCATCGATCCAACGCTCGTTGACATGGACCGCGCGAACGTCGAGTTCCCGCCCTTCCCGGAGGTCACCAGCGCCGCCCCGGTCCACACGGCGTTCTTCTTCTCCGCGCCGGGCTCGGTCCATCGCGCCACGCACTCGGGCACGTGGGGCGACGCGCGCGAGGCGACCGCGGCGTTCGGCGAGCGCTACCTCGACGTCGTCGTGGAGTCGACGACGCGGATGCTCGACGACATCGAGCGTACGTTCGCGGCGATGCCCGACCGCTGAGACCGGTCAGTCCACCTCGCCATCGACCCAGGTCCCGGCGCGCATGACCCGGCGGACCCGGAGGTCGGCGTCGAGCTCGACCAGGTCGGCTCGCTGGCCGACGGCGATCCGTCCGCGGTCGGAGATGTCAAGGAGCGCGAGCGGGTTGCGGCTGGCGGCCGCGACGGCCGCGGGCAGCGGCACCCCGGATGCGACGAGGTTCCGGACCGCGTCGTCGAGGGCGATGACGGAGCCCGCCAGCGTGGAGGTCCCGGCCAAAGTGACGCGCTGGCCGACCACCTCCACCGCGAGACCGCCGATCCACCCGCGCACATCGCCCGACTTGGCGAGCGCGACCGCGTCGCTGACGAGCAGCAGCCGGTCCGGCGGCTTGAGCCTCGTGATGAGCGCCCAGAGCGCGGGGTGCACGTGGATCCCGTCGGCGATGAGCTCGACATGGACGGCGTCGTCGAGGAGCGCGGCGAGCGCGACGCCCGGCGACCGGTGATCGATCCCGCTCATCGCGTTGAACAGGTGCGTCGTCGATGTCGCGCCGGCCCGGAACCCGTCGCGCGCCTCCTCGAACGTGGCTGCCGAATGACCGATCGAGGTCGCCACGCCACGCTCGCGGAACCAGTCGATCAGGTCGATCGCCCCGGCCAGCTCCGGCGCGACGGTCACGAGGCGCAGCCCATCGATGAGTGGCTCGAGGGTGTGACGAGGCACGTCGGCCGGGGCCAGGAGGTGGCTCGGGTCATGGGCGCCCCGCCGGGCGTCGGCCAGGAACGGGCCCTCCAGGTTGAACCCGAGCGGCTCCGCGCCATCGGCTGGGGCGTCCGGCAGCCACGTCCGAACGCGGTCCGCGAAGCCCAGCAGCTCGGCGAGCGGTGCCGTCACCGCGGTCGGCAGGAACGACGTCACGCCGCGCCGCAGGAGGCGACGGGCCATGCCGTCGAGCGCTACCCGATCGCCCATCGCGTCATGGCCACCCCAGCCGTGCACGTGGACATCGACGAACCCCGGGGCGAGGTACGGGCCGGCCGCCGCGTCGCCGGCGGCCGCGTCGCCCCGGTCGCGCTCGTCGAGGTCGATCGCGGCGATCCGCCCTGCGTCGACCTGGACCCGGCCCGCCGCGACTCGATCGTCGAGGACGAGCCGTCCCTCGATGGTGTTACCGCCGCGACTCATCGGTCGGCCGCGACCGGGTCCCCGACGTCGAAGTTCACGACGAGCCCATACCGGTCGGCCCGGTAGCGGGACTCGGTCGCCTCGATCCGCCGGCCGTCGGCGTCCGCGATGACCCGTTGCTCCACCAGGAGCGCGTCGCCGATCTCGATCGTCAGCAAGCTGGCGTCGTCGTCGGTCGCCGCGGCGGCGGAGATCGTGCCGGTCCCGCGGCGCGGCTCGAAACCCGCTTGGCGGAGCGCCTCGTGGAGCGACCCGTTGGCGAGGTCCGCAGCCATGACCGCTTCGGCGGTGGCGCCGAGCAGGGTCGTCGATTCGAGCACGATGGGGACGCCGTCGGCCAGCCGCAGCCGGCGGAGATGGACCACCGGGTCGCGGGCGGCGATGCCAAGGCTCGAAGCCTCCGCCGCGGAGGCCGGACGGACGATCCGGGTCAGCACCCTCGAGCTCGGCACCCGCCCGGCCCGGGTCATCTCCTGGGTGAAGGTCATCAGACGGTTCGTGTGCCGGTGGGCCGGTGGCTTGGCGACGAAACTGCCTCGCCCAGGCTCGCGCCGGATCAGGCCGTCCTCCGCGAGTCGCTGCATGGCATGGCGGGCGGTCATCCGGCTGACCCCGAACTCAACGCTCAGCTCGGCATCGGAGGGCACCCGCTCGCCGGGACGGAGGGCCGAGATGCGCTCGCGCAGCGCCCGCTCGATCTGGCGGTACTGGGGTTGGAGGCCGCTCTCCGTCATCGAAGGCCGAGGTCGGCCGCCGGGCCGACTGCCATGCTGGCTGCCCGGTCGCGTCCGGCCGCCGCTTCGGCGCCATGGATCGCCGCGCCGATCGCCCCGGCCCACGTGCCGAGCTCGGCGGCGACGACGACGACATCGTCGAGTGAGGTGGT
The DNA here is from genome assembly GCA_035996105.1 of Candidatus Limnocylindrales bacterium. Taxonomy (GTDB): domain Bacteria; phylum Chloroflexota; class Limnocylindria; order Limnocylindrales; family CSP1-4; genus SPCO01. Next base: position 3,213 of record DASYJV010000035.1, read on the forward strand.
CTTCACCCGCCGTCGCAGCTCGTCGCGGATCGGGCCGACCAGCAGGTCGAACGCGGCCGCGATCCCGCCGCCGATCACCACCCGGTCGGGGGTGATCACGGTGACCATGCTGGCGATCCCGATGCCGAGATAGCGACCGACCTGGGCGAGCCCCGCAGTCGCCCGCGGGTCGCCGGCGCGCGCCCGCAGGACGGCTTCCTCGGCTGTCGACGTGCCACACGCGGCGGCGATCTGGTCGGCGCGCGCGAACGCCTCCAGGCAACCGCGGTTGCCGCAGCCGCACCAGGGCCCGTCGGGTTCGATGGTCTGATGGCCCATCTCGCCGGCGGTCCCATCGTGGCCCTGGAGGACCCGGCCGTCGATCGCGATGGCGCCCCCGACCCCGGTCCCGAGGGTGAACCCGATCATCGAGGCGGCGCCTCGCCCGGCGCCCAGGCGAAGCTCGGCGAGACCGAACGCGCGGGCGTCGTTGATGAGCGACGCCGGGAGCCCGAGCGCCGCACCGATCGGCCCGGCCACGGCCTTGCCCGCCCAGGCGCCCGGGATGTTGACAAGGAAACGGGTGGCCCCGGTGGCCGGGTCGTACAGGCCGGGGATCCCGATCCCCACGGTGGCGACGCCCGGGTTGCGCACGACGGCCTCGGCGCCGACCGTGGCGAGGCGCTCCACGATGGCATCCGGGCCCTCGGCGGTCGGTGTCGTCACCTGGTCGCGGTCGAGCACTCGCCACGCTCCGGCGGCGTGCTCGACGGCGACCCACTTGATGTTGGTGCCGCCGAGGTCGAGACCCAGGTGGCGGGTCGCCGGCGGTTCGTCGATCACGTCGGTCAGGCGGCGCCGGTGACCCGGGTATAGGCGGCCGCAACCGCGACGATGATCGCTCCGAACAGGACCTGGCGCACCGCCTCGGGATAGCCCAGCGACGAGAGCAATGACGAGAGGACGGTCAGGATGAGCGCACCAACGATC
>DASYJV010000036.1:0-14366 GCA_035996105.1 Candidatus Limnocylindrales bacterium
ATCTCGCGACAGGCCCTGATCGTCGGCATGGTCCATTTCGCGGCCGTATCGGGGGCACTCGTCCTCGCCGAAGGGATCGAGACCGAGGCCGAACAGGCGACGGTCGAGCGGCTTGGCGTGAGCCTCGGACAGGGCTACCACCTCGCGCGGCCGGCACCGATCGAGGCCTGGACGCTCGCCCGACCGGCCGCCCATCCGCGCGACACGACGGGGAAGGTCGTGCCCATCCGGAAGGCGATGCGCACGGCCCACCGACCGCGGCACGTCAGCTGACCCGTGTGCCCGGAGCCCGCGCCACCGCGCCTCACCTGGACGGCTTGTCGCTCACCCCGAGCATCCGTGCGCTGAAGGTCGGCAGGCCATACGCCATGAGGCCCCTCGTCGGGTCGACGACATCGTCACGCCCGCCGATCCGCACCACGCGCATGCGGTACCGCCGCGACTCGGTCTGCACGATGCCGCGCTGGATCGTCCGCGCGGTGGTGTAGCCGGCCTTCTGGACCAGCGACTCGAGGGTCGCGTCGTAGCCACCGCCGACATACGCCATCGAATCCGGGGGAACACCGACGTGCGCCGCGATCTCCGCACGGATCCGCACGATCTCCGACCACATGCGGGCAGGCGTGGCGGGCCTGCGACCCGGGATGCCGGCAAGCTGGACGTGGTGGACGTCATGGCCGCCGATGCCGTTTCCCGCCTGGGCCAGCCGGGCGACATCCGACCATCGGATCCCGCCCGAAGCGATGGCGTCGAGCGTCAGGTAGAACTCGGCGACCATGCCGTGTGACTGGAGGGCCGGGAGGACCGTCCCTGCCCAGGAGCCGAAGCCGTCGTCGAAGGTGAGGATCACGGGCTTCGGTGGGAGCGGGACCCCCAGGTCCCAGTACGCGGCGAGATCGCGGGGAAGGATCGTCGTGTAGCGATGGAGCGCCAGCCAGTCGAGCTGCGCCGAGAAGGCCGCCGGCAGCGCGTCGTACATGAGGAATGCCCGCTGGCGCGCGGGGGTCCAGGTCGCGAACGCTTCCGGCACGCGCTGGACGCGATGGTAGTAAAGGATCGGGACCGTTGCGGTCGAGGGCTGTGGCTTGAGCGACGGCAACGGCACGGTCCAGGGCAGGACGCCTGGCCCCGGCGATGCGGGCGAAGCCGCGGCGGCCGTCGGGGGTGAGGGGGCCGCGAACGCCACGGTCGACGCCTGCGCGACGGATGCACCACCGGGGTCCTCACCGTTCCCTGCGGCGCCGCGCACGCAGGCCGCCAGGCCGACGAGGACGGCCAACGCGACAAGCGAGTGGAGCCACGCCACGCGCCGTTCTCGAACCACTGGCTGCCTCGACCTTGCCACGCGATGAAGCATCCTGAATGGCGCGGCTGGACGCCATACCCTGTTCGTCCGGCCCGCTCGCGCTATGCAGGCCCAGTCATACCCCGGACCGCGTCACGTTCATCGGATACGCCTGCATGGCCGCGTTGCAGGAGGCTGCCGATGAAGCCGGCCGCCTCGCGCACGCCTGCCTCGGGATCCGCGTACGGATCCTCCTGCTCGATCGACAACGAGTCGTCATACCCGGCGTCGCGCAGGGCATCGAGGAAGGATCGCCAGTAGGCCGCGGGGTGGACCCGCCCGATCGTCCGAAAGACCCAGGCGCGCTCACCTGGCGTCGCGAACGGCCGGCTGTCAAGGACGCCCGCCAGCGCCACCTGGTCGGGGTGGATCTGCGTGTCCTTCATGTGGACGTGGTAGACGGCCGAGCCGAGCGCCCGGACCGCCGCGATCGGGTCCATCCCCTGCCAGAACAGGTGGCTCGGATCGAGGTTCGCCCCGATCGTGTCGCCGACCTCGGCCCGGAAGGCGAGCAGTGTCGGGACGTTGTAGACCAGGTGGAGCGGGTGCAGCTCGAACGCGATCTGTCGGATCCCGTATCGCTCGGCAAGGGTGGCCTTTTCGTTCCAGAAGGCCACGCCGGTCTGCCAGGCACGCCGGCCGTGCTCCACGAGATCGGTCGGCCACGGGTACCAGGCCCAGTCGATCGTCGTCGCGCCCGGACCGTCGCCGGAACAACCCGACATCGTCACGATCCGGTCGATGCCGAGCTCCGATGCGAGGTGCAGGGTGTCGTCGATCAGGGCCGCATGGGCTGGGCCGAGCACCGGGTGCATCGGCCACGCCGAGCAATTGAGCGCCGAGAGTCGTAGACCACGTTCGGCGAATGCGTCCAGAAACCGTGCCCGAGCCGTCGAGCTGGCCAGCAGCTCCGCGAGACGCAGATGGGGCGCGCTGGACTGCCCACCGGTCGCGATCTCGATCGAGGTGATCCCGCTGTCGGCGGCGACATCGAGCGTCCGCTCGAAGGAAAGCTCGCTCAGCGAGTCGGTGTAGAGCCCGATGTCCAACGCGAGTCCTCACGATCCTGGCTATCCGATGCGACGGTGGATCCCGGTCGCGAGAGACAGCATGTCACTCGCCGAGCGACGGCTCCACCCGTTGCCGAAGACCTTCGCTCAGGGAGGCGGGCTCGCCCGTTCTCCACGCTCGCCGGCGAGCGCGGAGTACTTCCGGCCGCCGTTCCCTGACCTTTCCGCCGTCGCGATGCGGCGCCCGAGACTCCACCGTCGTCTCAAGCCTTCCGCGACGAGAAAGATGGCGTTCATGTTCGACCTCCTCAACGCAGCGACCCAGATCCTCTTCCTGGCCCTCTTTGCCTGGTCGGTGTGGCGCGCCATCCGTGACCGGAGTCGGATCGCGCTCGACGTCGCCCTCGTGTTCGGGCCGCTCGCCATCGTGCTGCTGGCCTCATGGGCTCAGCCGATGCTTGGCGCCGCAGCCCCGGTCGCCGGGCAGATCACCAGTGGATTGCTGTTCGCCCAGCCGATCTTCGTCCTGCGCCTCGTCGCCGACATCCGACCCGTCTCCCGCTGGCTCCTGCCGCTGGCTGTGGGCGCGTTCGCCGTCACGGCCCTGCCGGTCGTGGTCTTTGGCGCGAGCGTCCCGGGGCAGCTCGGGTTGGCGGCGCTGGGCGTATTCGTCGTGACCGAACTCGTCGGCGCCCTCTACCTCGGACTCGAGGCGGCGCACCGCTACGGCTCCGCGCGGATCCGAATGGCGGTGGCCGCGCTCGCCACGGGCGCGGTCTCGAGCGTCCTGCTGATCGCGACCCTCGACGCGGTGATCACGGAGATCGACGCCTCGGGGATCGTACGGGTCATCTCGCTCATCGCCGCGATCGCGTACTGGATCGCGTTCCTGCCCCCCAGACGCCTCCGACGCTATTGGCAGGCGACCACGGCTTACGATCATGCCGAGCGTCTCCTGTCCAACCCGGCGACGGTGCGTGCCGTTGTCCTGTGGGAGACGTTCGCAGCCTCCGTCGCGCAACTCACCAGCAGCACGGCCGTGGTCCTCATCCTCGACCGTCTTGGAAGCCTGAACGCCGTTGCCTCGACCGATCCGGCGGTGCGACTTGAGACCGCCCACGGCCAGTCTGACCTCGAAGCGATGACGACCGGCCTTGGTGGTGACCCGGTCAGCGCCTCGCTCCTTCGCCAGACGGGCGGACGCGTCGCCCAGGTCGTGCCGCTGCTCGCCGACGGACGAGCGCTGGGGGCCGTCGTCCTGCTGCGGCCGCATCCCAGCCTGTTCGACGCGGACGATGCGGCCCTTGTCGCTTCGCTCGGACTCCGGTCCGCGTACCTGGTCGACCGTCGCGAGGCACTGGCGGAGCAGGAGCGCCTCACGGCTCGCCTCGAGGAGACCGTCGAGGCGCTGCGTCTGGCCAGCGCAGCCAAGAGCGACTTCCTCGCCAGCATGAGTCATGAATTGCGGACACCGCTGAATGCGATCATCGGGTTCAGCGAGCTCATGGCAGCCGAGCCGGAGCGATCCGGAGCGGTGAACATCCCCGTCGAATGGATCGAGCACATCCGATCGGGTGGCGCGCACCTGCTGGCGCTCATCAACGACATCCTCGACCTCGCCAAGGTCGAGGCAGGCCGACTCGAGCTGGACCTCAAGCCGATCGACCTTGCCATGGCCGTCGCCGAGTCGGTCGCCGGATTGCGTCCGCTGGCGGAGCGCAAGGACCACCGAGTGACGGTCTCGGCCGAGGTCGTCACGGTCGAAGCGGATCCGGGTCGGGTGCGCCAGATCCTGTATAACCTCCTGTCGAATGCCATCAAATACACGCCCGATGGCGGTTCCATCGACGTCACGGTCGCGCGATCGGGAGATGACGTTCGGATGAGCGTGCAGGATACCGGCGTCGGCATCGCCGAGGCGGACCTCGCCTATGTCTTCGAGCAATTCCGCCAGGTCGGCGACCACGCCCGGAAAGAGGGCGGAACGGGTCTGGGCCTGGCCCTCACGCAGCGCCTGGTGGAGGCTCATGGCGGTCGGCTCGAAGTAGCCTCGCAGCCCGGCGTCGGCTCGGTATTCACGGTGGTGTTGCCGTCTGTCCTCCGCGAGAAGGGGCGCCCGCAGCCTTCGACCGCTGACATCCGTCCTCGTGGGGGTGTCGACGTTCTCATCATCGAGGATGAGCCGAGCTCGGTACGCCTCCTCCAGACCTACCTTGCCGACGAGGGTCACGGCGTGCGCGTGGCGTCCGATGGGGAGACGGGGATCGCCCTTGCCCTGGCGTCGCCGCCGGCGGCGATCGTCCTCGACGTGCTCCTGCCGGGGATCGATGGCTGGGAGGTCCTGCGCCGACTGAAGGCGGACGAGCGATTGCGCGACATCCCGGTGATCATCGTCACGGTCGTCGATGAGCGGACGGTCGGCCTGGCGCTCGGCGCGGTCGATTACCTGCTCAAGCCGATCGAACGCGACGCATTGCTGGACCGACTCCGGCGACATACGCGCTCGTCGCCGATACCGAGCGAGGGGTTCAACATCCTGGCGATCGACGACGACATCGTGTCGCTCGACCTCATCGAGCAGAGCCTGGTGCCCCTCGGATTCTCGGTGGACCGGGCGGCGTCAGGCCGGGACGGCCTTGCCTCGGCAGCCCGCAGCCGCCCCGATCTCGTGATCTGCGATCTGCTGATGCCGGAGATGGACGGCTTCGAGGTCATCGAACGACTGCACAGCGACCCCTTGACCGAGGGCGTGCCCATCCTCGTGTTGACCAGCCACACCCTCACCGAGCGCGAGAAACTGCGCCTCAATGGCCGGATCCTGGGTCTCGTGGAAAAGGGCCAGAGCGCCTCGTCCGGCTTGCGCGATTGGCTGCACGCGGTATTGCCACAGCCGGCCGAGCCGTCCGCGCGTTGACCTGATGCGTCCCATCCGGATCCTCATCGTCGAGGACCAGGCGGCGAACCGAGCGCTGCTGGCCGCCGTGTTCTCCAGGGCGGAAGGGGTCCTCCGTGATGTCGAGCTCACAGAGTCCGCGGATCTCGCGTCAGCGCGGCGCGCGCTGAGCGTGGGCGACTTCGCGGCAGTGATCCTCGATATCCGGCTGCCTGACGGCAGTGGCCTGGACCTCATCCGTGAACTCGCCGACGGGGCTCCCGCTCGCCCCCGACCGAAGGTCATCGTGATGAGCGCGAGCGTGCTGCAGGCCGACCGAGACGCGGCGTGGACCGCAGGTGGCGATGCCTTCCTGGCCAAGCCGTTCAGACCGGCCGAGCTTACCGCCGAGCTGGAGCGACTGATCTCCGCGTCGGGTTAGCGTCGCGTCCGACCGTCTGTTGGCGCGCCGCGGTGGCGGTGGGATGCTCCGGCTGGCTCGTCGGTGGTTTCGGACGACCAAGCAGGTAGCCTTGGCCGAGATCGACCCCGAGGGATCGGAGCGTTGCGCGCTCGGCCAAGGTCTCGATGCCTTCTGCGATGAGCTGGCAGCCGCTCTTTCGTGCGAAGAACACGATCCCGGCGACGAGCGCCTGGCGAATGGCGTCGCGGTCGATGCGACGCACCAACTCGATGTCGAGCTTCACGAAGTCGGGGTTGAGCTCCACGATGTGGCGGAAGCTGGCAAATCCCGCACCTGCGTCATCGACCGCGAAGCGGAGACCCGATCCCAGCGCCGCTGCCGCGGCACGAAACGCCGGATAGTCGTCGATCGGCACGTGCTCCGTGACCTCGAGCACGATCGGGCGGTCCGCCGCACGCAGGATGGTCTTGAGATCCGACCCCGCGAGGACGAGCTCCGGCGAGACGTTCACGCTCAGCCACGCATCCGACGGCAGCGCCACTGCTGCGGAGATCGCCGCCTTGAGCGATGCCAGCTCGAGTTCGAGGCCCAACCCGACGGCTGAGGCGTCGGCGAAGCGTCGGTCGGGGCGGGCACCGTCGTCGAAGCGCGTCAGCGCCTCAAAGCCGACGACCTGCTCCGAACCAAGTGCCACCACCGGCTGGAACACGGGCCAGAACGCGCCCGCCTCCAGCACCTCGTCGATATCAAGGCGCAGCGCGTCCGTGTGTTGCCGCGCGATGACATCCGGCGCGAGCAGGGCCGCCGCAACGGCTCCGAAGGACTCGTAGACAGGCAGCCGGCTGGCCAGGTAGGCAGGACCCTCCGCGAGTTCCGTGGAGAGCACGATCGCGCCGAGGAGATCCGTGCCCGTCCGAAGCGGGATGATCGCCAGCCCCGTCCGCTCCGCGTGAGGCTGTCGGTTCAGGGAGGGCCCGAAGACCGCCTCCGGGCGGCCGACCCACGGGCCCGAGTCGACACGCTCCCGCCAGCGGGCGAGGAGGTCCCCGGCCAGCGGCCGATTGACGGCGATCCGTATGTCGGTGCCTTCCGTATGACCGAGTGGGACGCCATTGCCGGCGGCGTCGAGGACCGCCAGGATGACCGAGGCGACGCCGGGCAGGCGGGCCATCTCGCGGCAGATCGCGTCGGCAGTCGCTTCGGGCGTCTCGCGCGCCAGCAGGCTGCTGAGCGAGGTCGCCTGTTGCCCCCACTCGCGCTCCCGATCGGCGAGGTTCCGCGACGTCGTCTCGACCTGGCCGACGAGGTCGACGTTTCGATCGGCCAGCAGACTGTGGAGATGCCGTGTCTCGAGGAGGTTGCGCGCCCGAAGGAGGACCTCCCTGGGATCGAACGGCTTCGTCACATAGTCGTTGGCGCCGGCCTCCAGGGCCCGATGGCGAGCCGCCGGACCATCCTCCGCGCTCAGCACCAGGACCGGCAGGAACGAGCCCGACCGTCGGCTGCGCAACGCCTCGATGACCTCCTGGCCACCCATCCCGGGCATCCGCATGTCCAGGAGGACCAGGTCCGGCTCCGCGATGTCGATCGCGGCGAGCAGGGATCCGCCGTCGGCAAAGGCCGTGGCGGCCGGCAAGCCGCCTCGGGTCAGGATGGCCTGCAGGAGGGACCGATTGGCGGGCTCGTCATCAGCGATGTAGATCGTGCTCTTTGAGAGGTCGAGGGGCCCCATCACGTCACGTCTCCCCGGGCAGCCGGACCACGGACGGCGCCTCGATGGATACGGTTGCTCGCGACATGGTGCAGAGAGCGTACGGACGGCGATTGACCGGAGTACGTACCCAATGGTCGCGGCCCCGGAGCGGCGATATGACCACCGATCAGGCGTGCGGGGGCGCCGTGATTCGCAACGTCCCCGTAATGACGAAGGTCAGGCTTGTCCGGGAGCGGCGGAGACGCGCAGAATCCTCGTCCGATGTCCCGCCGTCCAGCGTGTACCGTGAGTGCCGCCTTCGCGCAGGAACGTGACGCCGGTTACGCGGTCTCGTTGCTAACCTCGGCGGCGGACATCGCCGCCAGGTTCGAGCGACGCTCGATCCTCAGTGAGCGCGGCGAGGTCCAGATGGTGATCCTCGACGTCCTGTTCGCGGATCCTGCCCAGACAAGCCGTGTCGTGAGCTGTCTGACGGGTGCGCATGGAGTCCAGCTCCGTCCGCAGGTGGACGAGGCCGCGGAGGCCTGGGCCAGCTGACCCGAAGCCGTCATCGGCGGCGATGGCGATGGCCGCCCGCCCGCGATGCAGCAACGCACCTGCAAGGAGTTCACCGCCCTGGCCTCGGGTGGCTGGACCGAGGTCGGTTCCAAGATCGACCCGAACGCCCACGTAGGGCTCGATCGACCCATCACGGAGGGAGGACCCATGGATCCCAGGAACGACCGCACGGCCGATGATGACCTCGACCCAGGCGCCTACATCGGAAATCGTCCCGAGCTCGAGGCCGAGACCATCCCCGGCGGGTTGGAGCCGGAAGATGAGCGGGTGGCCGCGTACGACTCGCGACCGGGCGCGCCCGGTGAACCGCCCGACGAACCGTCGACCAGCGCTGGGGAGGACCGCTGACCGGCGGCCGCGACCGTCGGCTGCCATGAGCGGGCGACGCCGCCGTCGGATTGGCGGAGTCGATGCCCTTTGCTACCATACCGACGGTTCCCGAGCGGGAGTAACTCAGTTGGCAGAGTGTCAGCTTCCCAAGCTGAATGTCGCGGGTTCGAACCCCGTCTCCCGCTCCAACACCCTCGCTATCAGCCGGGCGGCCCCTCCACGAAGATGACGTCGAGGATGCGGGGCCCGTGGACCCCTTCGACCCGCTGGAGCTCGATGTCGCTCGTGGCGGACGGGCCGCTGATCCAGGTCAGTGGGCGAACCGGTGACAGCCGCTCGAGCGCCTCGGGGACGCTGCCGACGACCTGTTCGGCCAGCACGACGCAGATGTGCAGGTCGGGCAGCAGGCTGAGGACGCGCCGACCCTGATCGGGGCCGCCGTCGAGGACGATCGTCCCGGTCTCCGCGATGGCCACCGCACAGCCGGTGATGACGCCATCGAGGGCGTCGATCTCGGGCGCGGACAACGGCGGGTCGTCGCGGACGCGCTCCACCTCGATACCCGCGAGCCACCCGGCGGGGACCCCGGCCGGCACCGCCAGCCGCTTGGCTCGGCGCTCGCCGACGACCGTCGCGATCGTCGCGGTCAGCCCCTCGGCACTCGTCCGATGGACGGTCGCCCGGTAGTCACTGACCCGTTCAACGAAGAGCTCGCCGATCGCGGTCCCGGGCGGGAGCGAGCGTTCGTAGTCACGCGGGGTGGGCACGGCTGCCGGGCGGTCGGCGAGCGCGGTACGGATCCGTCGCAGGACGGCATCGCGAGCCTCACGGGCCTCGCGGGCCGCCCGGGCTTCACGACCCTGGCGGTCCGGTGCCGCGCTCATCGGTCCACGCCTCCGCCGCGCCCGGTCCGACGCCACCAGGCCCGGAACGGCTCACGGGCCGGGGCCTTGAGATCGCGTGCCCCGAACCAGGCACCTACCGGTCCAGGCCCACGGATCCGGCGCAGCATCCCGCCCCGCGCGAACAGTCGTCCGCCGAGCCCCGCCAGACGCTCGGCCCGAGCCAACCGCCGCGGCGAGCGAAACGCCCAGGCCGCCGCCTGCATCCCGAGACCCTCGCCCTTCGGCAGCCGATGGGTCGCCTCGGAGCCCCGGACGACCTGCCCGCGCAGGTGGACGAGGACCTCGGGGATGTCGATCCGGACCGGACAGACGTCGAAGCACGCCCCGCACAGCGACGACGCGAACGGGAGGGAGGCGGTCTGCTCATCGACCGGATGCTTCGCGATCCCGCGCAGCTGGGGCGTCAGGATCGCGCCGATCGGCCCCGGATAGACCGACCCATAGGCCCGGCCCCCGGTCCGCTCGTAGACCGGGCAGACGTTGAGACACGCGGAGCACCGGATGCAGCGCAGCGCCTGGCGACCGGTCGCGTCCGACAGCACGTCCGTCCGGCCGTTGTCGAGCAGGATGAGGTGGAACGCCTGCGGGCCGTCGCCCGGTGTCACCCCCGTCCACATCGAGGTGTATGGGTTCATCCGCTCAGCGGTCGATGAGCGCGGCAGCAGCTGGAGAAAGACCTCGAGGTCGCGCCAGGTCGGCACCAGCTTCTCGATGCCCATGACCGTGATGAGCACCTCGGGGAGCGTCAGACACATCCGGCCATTGCCTTCGGACTCGACGACGACGACCGTGCCCGTCTCCGCGACGGCGAAGTTGGCGCCCGATACCGCGACCCGCGCCCGCAGGAACTTCTCGCGCAGATGGAGCCGCGCGGCCTCGGCGAGTTCGGGCGGATCGTCGGTCAGACCGCGCGGGGCCGGTCGGCCGACGCGGCCCATCTCGTCGATGAAGATGTCCCGGATCTCGGTCCGGTTCCGGTGGATGGCGGGGACCAGGATGTGCGACGGCAGGTCGTGACCGAGCTGGACGATCATCTCGGCGAGATCGGTCTCCCAGACGTCGATCCCCTCCAGGCGGAGTGCCTCGTTGAGCTCGATCTCCTGGGTCGCCATCGACTTGACCTTGACCACCTCGCGGGCGCCGACCCCGTGAACGATCCCGGCCACGATCGCGTTGGCCTCGATGGCATCGCGCGCCCAATGGACCTGGCCGCCGGCGGCCGTGACGGCACGCTCGAGCTGCTCGAGCAGCGACGGCAGGTCGCGCAGGACCTCGTCCTTGATCGCCGCGCCGGCCAGCCGGAGGGCTTCCCAGTCGGCCCGCTCGGCGACGACCGCGGCGCGTTTGGTCCGGATCGTGGTGGTCGCCCGGCCGAGGTTGGCTCGGAGCTGGTCGTCGGCGAGCGCGGTCCTGGCCGCTTCGGGGAATGGCGGCGTCCCGGCGAAGCTCGGCTCGGGCCGGTCGCGCCGCGTGGGTCCCGGGCCTGCGCTCCCCGGCGTCGACGCGCTCACGATCCGCCGGTCGAGGCGAGGATCTCGGCGAGGTGCATCACCCGGACCGGCGAGCGACGTCGCGACAGCAGACCGCCGATATGCATCAGGCACGACGTATCGCCCGCCGTGAGCACTTCGGCACCAGAGGACAGGACGTCATCGACCTTGTCGATCCCCATCGCGATCGAGGTGTCGGGGTTCTTGACCGCGAAGGTCCCGCCGAACCCGCAGCAGGCCTCGTGCCGCGGCAGGTCGACCAGCGTCAGCCCGTCGACCTCGGCCAGCAGCCGGGTGGGCCGGTCCCCGACGCCAAGCAGCCGCGTCGAGTGGCAGGTCGGGTGGAACGCTACCGTGTGCTCGAACCGCGCGCCGACATCGGTGACGCCGAGGATGTCGACCAGGAACTCGGTCAGCTCGTACACGCGCGGGGAGACGGCCGCCACGCGCTCGCCGAGACCGGGGGATTCCCCGCGCTCCGCCGCGAGCCCGGCGACGAGCGGGTGGTAGCGGCGCACCATCGAGGCGCATGAGCCCGACGGGGTGACCACGACGTCGTATCCGGCAAAGACGTCGGTGAACCGCTCGACGAGCGGGATGCAGGCGTCCTGGTAGCCCGAGTTGAAGTGCATCTGTCCGCAGCATGTCTGGCCGGCCGGGAAGTCGACCTCGTGACCGAGCCGGCGGAGCAGCGTGACGACGGCCCGCCCGACCTCCGGGAAGAGGAGGTCGTTGTAGCAGGTGATGAACAGCGCGATGCGCACGCGATCAGGCTCCGCGTCGCGCCAGCGCGGTCACCGCAGGAAGGCCGCCGCGACACCCGCATCGACCGGGATGTGCAGACCGGTCGTCTGGCTCAGCTCGCCGGCCGTGAGCGCGAACACGGCGGCGGCGACATGCTCGGGGAGGACCTCGCGCTTGAGCAGCGTCCGCTGGGCGTAGAACTCGCCGAGCTTCTCCTCGGGGATCCCGTAGGTCCGCGCCCGGTCGGCACCCCAGCCCTTGGCGAAGATCCCCGACCCGCGGACGACCCCGTCCGGATTGATGCCGTTCACCCGGATCCCGTACTGGCCGAGCTCGGCGGCGAGGAGCCGCACCTGGTGGGCCTGGTCGGCCTTGGATGCGCCGTAGGCGACGTTGTTCGGGCCTGCGAAGAAACCGTTCTTGCTGACGATGTAGACGATGTCGCCGCCCATCGCCTGGTCGATGAGGATGCGCGCCGCTTCGCGCGACACAAGGAACGAGCCGCGGGCCATGACGTCGTGCTGAAGGTCCCAGTCGCGCACGGTGGTCTCCACCAGCGGCTTGGAGATCGACAGCCCGGCATTGTTGACGATGAGATCGACGCCACCGAAGGCGAGCACGGCGCGCCGGAAGGCATCGACGATCTGGTCCTCATCTGTGACGTCGGCCACGACGCTGACCGAGATGTCCGTGCCACCGAGCTCGCGCGCGACTGTCTCGGCACTGTCGGCGTCGATGTCGGCGACGATCACGCAGGCACCTTCCGACGCCAGGCGGTGGGCGATCGCGCGGCCGATCCCCGATCCGGCGCCGGTCACCAACGCGACTCTCGCCGCGAGCGCCCTGGGCGCCGGCATGCGGGCCAGCTTGGCTTCCTCGAGCGCCCAGTATTCGATCCGGAACTTCTCCGCCTCGGAGATCGGCTGGTAGGTCGAGAGCGCCTCCGCGCCGCGCATCACGTTGATCGCGTTGACGTAGAACTCGCCGGCCACGCGAGCGGTCTGCTTGTTCGGTCCGAACGAGAACATCCCGACGCCGGGGACCAGCACGATGGCTGGGTCCGCGCCACGCATCGGCGGGCTGTCGCGCGTGGCATGGCGCTCGTAGTAGGCGCGATACGCCTCCCGGTAGGCGGCGTGCAGCTCGCGCAGCCGGGTGAAGACGACCGACAGGTCGGCGTCGGGCGGGAGGTCGAGGACCATCGGGCGGACCTTGGTCCGAAGGAAGTGATCGGGGCACGAGGTCCCGAGCTCTGCCAGCCGGGGATGCGCCTCGCGGCCGACGAAGTCGAGGACGACCTCGCTGTCGGTGTAGTGACCGACCTGCGGTCGATCGGTCGAGGCGAGGCCACGGACGAGCGGCAGCAGAGCAGCCGCCCGGGCGTGCCGCTCCGCCTCGGGGAGTGGCTCGAAGCCCGGGATCATGGCGCCGAATGGATCGGGCCGGCCATGCTCCCCGATGAAGCGCTCGGCGGTCTCGATGATGTCGAGCGAGCGCGCCTCGCAGGCCTCGGAGGTGTCGCCCCAGGCCGTGATGCCGTGGCCACCGAGGATGGCGCCGATCGCCTCCGGATGCGCCCGCTGGATCTCGGCCATCTCGAGCCCGAGCTGGAAGCCGGGGCGACGCCAGTCGACCCAGACGACCCGCTCGCCGAAGCACTCGGCGGTGAGGGCCGCCCCATCGGCCGCCGTCGCCAGCGCGATCCCGGCGTCCGGATGGAGGTGATCGACATGGGCCGCGTCGATCAGCCCATGCATCGCGGTGTCGATCGATGGCGCCGCGCCGCCGCGGCCGTGGAGGCAGTAGTCGAAGGCGGCGACCATCTCATCCTCGCGATCGACGCCCGGATAGACGTCGACGAGCGCGCGCAGCCGGTCGAGGCGGAGGACGGCGAGGCCCGCCTCGGTCAGCGTCCCGATGTCGCCGCCGGAGCCCTTGACCCAAAGCAGGTCGACGGGCGTGCCGGTTGCCGGGTCGATCCCGGTCCCCTTGGCCGAGGTGTTGCCGCCGGCGTAGTTCGTGTTCCTCGGATCCGAGCCGAGTCGGTTGGAGCGCTCGAGCAGTGCCTGGACCTCCGAGCCGGCCTCCGAGGTCGTCGCCTTCAGGCTCATGCGCCCCACCCGGCCGCCTGCCCGCCGACCCGTTCGGCCTCGATGGTGGCCGCGTAGCCGGAGCGGGCGTAGGCCGCGATCGGATCGGGGTCGAGACCCAGCCCGACGCGGACCTCGCCGAGCAGCGGCCGGACGTCGCGGTCGAAGGCGTCCATCAGGACCGCGTTGGCACCGAGGACGTCGCCCGCCGACTGGGCGGCGGCGAGCGCCGGCGCATCGACCAGCAGCGCCTTGGCCGTCGCTTCCTGGACATTCATCACGGAGCGGATCTGTCCCGGGATCTTGGGCTCGATGTTGTGGCACTGGTCGAGCATGAAGGCGACGCCCGAGTCGGCGCTGAGCGCCCCAGCCTGGACGACCTCGTGCATGATCCGGAAGAGCTGGAAGGGGTCGGCCGAGCCGACCATCAGGTCGTCGTCCGCGTAGAAGCGCGAGTTGAAGTCGAAACCGCCCAGCCGATCGGCCCGGAGCAGCGACGCGACGATGAACTCGATGTTCGTCCCCGGCGCGTGATGGCCGGTGTCGACGACGACCCGCGCCTTGGGCCCGGCGGCAAGGCACTGGATGTAGGCGGTGCCCCAGTCCGGAACGTCCATCGTGTAGAACGATGGCTCGAAGAACTTGTATTCGAGCAGCATCCGCTGGTCAGGTCCGAGCCGCCCGTGGACCACGGCCAGCGCCTCGGCGAGGCGATCCTGCCGGGCCCGGATGTCGTCCTGACCGGGATAGTTCGTCCCGTCCGAGAACCACAGCTTGAGGTCGCGCGAACCGGTCGCGTCCATGATGTCGATGCAGGCCAGGAGATGGTCGAGGGCCTTGCGTCGCACTCGCCGATCCGGGTTGCAGACGCTGCCCAGCATGTA
>DASYJV010000037.1:0-3909 GCA_035996105.1 Candidatus Limnocylindrales bacterium
GGCCTGGCGCGCCCGATGATGGTCGTCGCGACGCCGCGGGAAGACGCCACGGTCATCCTCGCCATGGACGTCTCCGGCTCGATGCGGGCGACAGACGTCTCGCCGACCCGACTCGATGCCGCGAAGGCCTCCGCGCTGTCATTCATCGATCAGCTCCCCGCCGGGGTCCGCGTCGGGATCGTCTCGTTCGCCTCGGAGCCCGTCACGCTTGTCACCGCGACCACCGACCGGGTCCAGCTCAGGAACGCCATCAATGGGCTGACCGCCCGTGACGGGACCGCGATGGGCGACGCATTGATGCAGGTCCTCGACATCGCGCACCAGATCCAGACAGCCGGCACCGAGAAGCTCGACGCGTCACCGACACCCGGCGCATCCGCCGCCCCCGGCTCGCCGGCGCTGCCGGGTACACCGGCCAAACAACCGCTCGTCGCCGCGATCCTTCTGTCGGACGGGGCCAACTCCGTCGGTCAGGCCAAGCCGCTCGACGCTGCGCAGCGGGCGAAGACGCTCGGCGTCCCGATCTACACGATCGCCCTTGGCACGCCGCAGGGGACGGTCGGGGTCCAGGACCAGTTCGGGCAGACGGTCACCCTGCGGGTCCCGCCCGACACGGCGACGCTCAAGCAGATCGCCTCGATCACGGGAGCAACGGCCTTCGATGCCCCGACCGCCAAGGACCTGAGCAGCGTCTACGACAACCTGCAGACGCGTGTCGGCTACACGGAGGAGCGCCAGGAGGTCACGTTCGCGCTGGTCGGCACCGGGCTGCTGCTCGTGCTGGTCGGGGCGGGGCTGTCCGCCGTCTGGTTCGGCCGGCTTCCGTAACGCGGTCGACGCTCGGACGGCGGGCCGCGGCTGGATCGGGGCTCCGGCCGTTGCGCTACGCTCGCGGTTCCGCGCCGCAGCCAGGAGCCCGATGCCCGCCTTCGACGTCGATGCCCTTCGTGGCGAATTCCCCGCGCTTGCTCGGCGCCAGGACGGGCGACCCGTCGTCTTTCTCGACGGCCCTGGCGGCACCCAGGTCCCGCAGCGCGTCATCGACGCCGTCAGCGGCTACCTCCGCGACGCGGATGCGAATTCGGGTGGTGCGTTCACGACGAGCGAGCTGACCGACGCGATGTCGACCGAGGCCCACGCCGCCGTCGCCGACCTCCTCGGTGCCGCGTCGCCCGACGAGATCAAGTTCGGCGCCAACATGACGACGCTGACGCTCCACATCGGCCGTTCCATCGGGGCGACCCTCCGGCCGGGTGACGAGATCGTCGTGACGCGTCTCGACCACGAGGCGAACGTCTCGACCTGGAAGGCGATGGCGGTCGATCGAGGCGTCACCGTCCAGACCGTCGATATCGACCCGAGCGACGTGACGCTGGACCTCGAGGACCTCGAATCCAAGCTTGGCCCGCGCACCAGGCTCGTCGCCGTGGGTTATGCCAGCAACGCCGTCGGCTCGGTCAATCCCGTCGGGGAGATCGTGGCTCGCGCGCATGAGGTCGGGGCGCTGACGTTCGTCGATGCCGTCGCCTACGCGCCGCATGGCCCGATCGACGTCCAGGCGCTCGACACCGACTTCCTCGCCTGCTCCGCCTACAAGTGGTTCGGCCCTCATGTCGGCGTCCTGTACGGCAAGGCGGCCGTGCTCGACGCGCTCCCCGTCTACAAGGTCCGGCCGGCGCACGACCGGTTCGAGACGGGGACGCCGAACTACGAAGGCATCGCCGGGACCCTGGCCGCCACCGACTACCTGCGTGATGTCGGCCGCGAGTACGGTGACGTCGGCGGCGCGCCCGGGGCGGCCGACGCGAGCGAGCGACGACGCGAGCTGGTCGCTGCGATGGTCGCCATCGCCGCCTACGAACGGGAGCTCGTGACGAGGCTCATCGACGGTCTCGAGGCGATCGCCGGGGTGACGATCCATGGCATCAGCGACCGCTCGCGCTTCACGTCGCGCGTGCCCACCGTCGCGATCTCGATCTCGGGGGTCCACCCGCGGGCGGCCGCGGAGGCGCTCGGGCGTCGCGGGATCTACGTCTGGGACGGTGACTTCTACGCCACCGGACTGATCGAGCGGCTCGGCAAGGCCGAGACCGGTGGCGTCATCCGCCTCGGCATCGTCCACTACAACACGGCGGCGGAGATCGACCGGACGCTCGAGGCCGTCGGACGGCTGGCGAGCGGGCCACCCACGTGAACCGGGGATGACCGGGCGACCCACGATCCGGGCGCGGCTTGCCCGTCCGTTCGATCCTGTCGAGCTGCGCAAGGTGAAGCGGTCGTGGGTCCGCCACTCGATCGCTGAGGACGCGCGCGACGTCGAGGGCCTGATCGCGACGCTATCGCCTGACTGCGTCTACGAGATCGTCCCGACCGGCCAGCGCTGGGAAGGCCACGATGGTGCCCGGGCCTTCTACGGCGAGCTGTTCGCGGCCTTCCCTGACAATGCGTTCGCGCTGTCCGAGATCGTCATCGGCCCGCAGGGCGCCTTCGAGGTCGCGACGCTGACCGGGACCAATCTCGGTCCGTGGGCAGGCGTCGCGCCGTCCGGGATGGCCGTCTCGCTGGAGGTGCTGATCCTCTTCCCGTGGGATCCGGCCAGCGAGCGGTTCCTCGGGGAGCGGATCTGGTTCGACCGCGGCGCCGGTTGACCGGCACGGCCAGCCGGCCGCGGATGGTTGCGCCATCCGATGACGGGTAGCATCATCGAGCGTGCCGGCAGGCCCTGACCGGCGACCACGGGGGTACCCATGCCATGACCAAGATCCGACCGGCCGGCCTGCTCCTGCTGCCATTGGCGTTGATCCTCACGGCCTGCGCGAGCGGCTCGACCGGATCGCCGGGCGGTTCGGGCGGAGCCATCTCGATCCCGAGCTCGGGCTCCTTCAGCCTCCCGAGCTTTGCGATCCCCTCGTTCGACATCGGGGTCCTGACGGCAGGCCTGGACAAGGTGTCGTCTTATCGGATCTCGGTCAGCGTGAAGGGCGTCGAGCAGTACAAGGCCGTCGTCGTCACCAAGCCCGTCCTTTCGCGCGACATCACGGTCAACGGCGGCACTCGGTTCGTGGTGATCGGCAACGAGGCCTGGACGGCCCAGGGCAGCGGACCGCTCCAGTCGGTCCCGTCCCAGCTGGCCACGAATATGTTCGCCGCCTTCGATCCGACAATGCTGGTCGGCGCGTTCGCCGGGCCGCAGTGGACGCAGAGCTCCCTCGACAAGGGAACCGAGCAGAAGAACGGCATCAACGCCCATCACTTCGTGATCGACTCGACCTCGCTGGTGGCGGGCGTGACCGGTGTCCCGCCCGGGGCATCGATCAACTTCTGGATCGCGCCGGAGGGATACCTCGTGGCCTGGGAATCGAAGGGCGTCGGCAGCAGCGGCGACATCGCGATCGAGGTCACCGGCGTGAACGACCCGGCCAACAAGGTCGATCGCCCGAGCTGACGGCCGATCAGCGCTTGGTCACGACCTTCGCTGATCCAGCATCCGGCGGAGCCAGACGCCCAGCACGAGCGCTCCGACCGCCGGCACGAGCGACCAGGCCGCGAACAGGAACAGGCTGACCGCGATGACCGCCTGGACGTCGGAGACCGAGTGCTCGATGGACCCGGAGCCGAGACGCGCCGCGACGACGGCCGTGCTGTCACCGAGCTGGCCCAGCGACGAGGCATTGGCGATCAGCGCGGCTCGGTTGACGGTGAGCCCGTCGGCGATCGTGGCGAGTCGCGTATCGAGACCCTCCAGGCTGGTGGTGATCCGGCCGACCGCGTCGGCCGAGGTGGCGAGCGGGCTCGCCCCGAGGATATTGACCGAGCGCAGCTGGCCCTCCAGGACCGCGAGGTCGGCGCGGACCTCGGTGATCGTCGCCGCGGTGGACGACACGGCCTTGGCCGATTCGTCGAGCGTGA
>DASYJV010000038.1:0-2741 GCA_035996105.1 Candidatus Limnocylindrales bacterium
GTCGAGGACGCCGTCGCGGAGCAGTGCCGGCTCGTCGGGGAGTGGCGTGAAGACCGTGGCTGCGTCGGGCGCGAGGGTCGACAGCGCGGCAAGGAGCCGGTCACGCGGCTCTCCCCGGCTTCGCGCCAGTCGCTCGAGCCAGGCGCCCGCGTGCATGCGGTGATATCGCTCCTCGCGGATCAGTTTTCCGACCAGCCCGGCCAGTGGCACCCACGACCCGTCGGCCAGCGCCTCGAGCCGGATGGCATCGGCGCTGTCGTACAGGAATCGGCGCGCGATCGTCATCGACCAGTCGCCTCGGCCGTGATCGAGCAGGCGACAGTGTCGGTATCCCTCGGGCTCGCGGTCGTAGGCGATGGAGTCCGGGTCGTGACCGGTCAGCTCGCCCAGCAATCCGTAGAGCGCCGCGGCATGGCCCAGCTCGTCCTGGGCCAGCGAGCTCATCGCCACATCCTCCTCGAGGAGCGGCGCGATCCCGGTCCATTCCGAATCGGAGAAGCCGATCACGAATTCGTCGTCCGCCATCGACAGGAGGATGTCTGCCAGTCCTGTGGCCGCTGGTGCGGTGGCCCTCATCGCGCTCACCCGGAGCGGGCCTTGGGCTTCGCCTGACCCGACTGACCGCGTGCCGCCGCGAGCTTGTCGCGCATGACGTAGCCGCCGGGCTTCTTGAACGAACGGTCGAGCGGCGGCTGGAGCAGATCGGCGTCGGCAAGGTCGACGATGTCGGCGCGCCGCACGATCCATAGCCGGCTGCTCTCCTGGCGCCGTCCGTACAGCTCCCTGGCGTAATGGGTCGCAAGCTCGGCATCGGGCGCCATGACACTCCCGCCATGGCGCATCGGGTCGCCATCCTTCTCGCGCCGGAAGACCTCCCAGGCCTCAAGAGCGCGTGCCGGTTCCGGGCCAGCGGCCGGGCCGGCGCCGGTCGGCGCCTCGCGACTCATGCCGCCCGCGGCACGCCGAGGATCGACTCGCGGACCCAACGTGTCTCCTCGCGCACGTCCCGGCGGAACTGGAGGCGTGCCTGCGACATCGGACCGTGGTTGGTCACGACCGTGCGGAGCTCGTCCCAGTCGGGCTCGGAATAGCGCCATTCGCCGGCGCCGTCGTCGAACCGGAGCCCCGGGTCCGGGATCACCAGCCCGAGCTCGAGGATGCGCGGCACGTAGATCGTCAGGAATTCCTGGCGCAGCTCCTCGGACGTCTTGGCCTTGATCCGCCAGAAGAGGTCGCGATCCTTCTCGCGTGGGGAGCGTGGACCGTGCATCTGCATGAGCGGCCCCCACCAGCGATCGAGCGCGTCCTGGATCCCCGCGCGCTGCGATGGCGAGCCCAGGACCATGGTCACCACCACGTCGCGACCGTGCATGATGTGGACCGATTCCTCCCAGCAGATCTTGCGCATCGTGCGGGCGTACGGCGCATAGCTGCTGTCACGGAGGGCCTGCTGCGCGACGATCGCCGCCGCATCGACCAGCCAGGCGATCATCCCGACATCGGCCCAGCCGACCGTCGGGTAGTGGAAGACGTTGTGGAATTTCGTCCTGCCCGCGAGCAGGTCGTCGAACATCGCCTCGCGCGGCTTGCCCAGATCCTCGGCGACGCGATAGAGCAGCTGGGCGTGCCCGACCTCGTCCTGGACCTTGGCGGTGAGCGCCAGCTTGCGCCGCAGGGTCGGTGCCCGCATCAGCCACTCGCGCTCGGGGAGAACGCCCATCAGCTCGCTGTTGGCGTGCATCTCGACGAACCGCAGGACGGCGGCGCGATATTCGTCGGGCATCCAGTCGGTGGCCTCCACCTTGAGCCCGGCCCCGACGTGCGCCTCGAACAGCGCGTACCGCTCGTCGTGCGGAAGGTCCTCGTTGAAGGCCGGCCGGCCACGATCGAGCGGGCCGAGGATCGGTTCGAGCGCGAGGGGGTCGGTCATGATCGGAGATCGCCCGGCTGGACGGCGCGCAGGGCCAGGTCGGCGTAGCGGTCGGCGATCGCGCTCGGGGAGAGCCGGCCCGAGGGCCGATACCAGGCGACCAGCCCGTTGAGTGCCGTCAGGATGAACGCGGCCGTCGCGACCGGATCGACCGGCGCGAAGGCACCGGTCTCGACACCGTTCGAGATCGCCCATCGGAAGCGCGACTCGTAGGCGTCGCGCCGCCGAGCCATGCTGTCACGCCGGATGCGGTCGAGCGAGCGCCATTCGTGGACGAACACGCTGGCCCGCTCGATGTCGTCGGTCACGACCTCGACGTGCGCGCGGACGAGCGCGACGAGATGGGCGCCGGGACCGTTGACCAGCGTCCTGTCGAGCGCCTCGGCGTCGTCGGCTGCGGTCTCGAAGCGGTCCGCCGTGTGTTCCACGATCGACCACAGGACGTCCTGCTTCGACGTGACGTGCGCATAGAGGCTGGCGCCCTGGATGTCCACGGCCCGCGCGATGTCGCGCACGCTGGTGCCCGAATACCCGTGCTCGTGGAAGAGGGTGCTGGCGGCGTCCTCGATGGCCTGCCGCCGGGTCGTCTCGACCATCGGGCGATGGTCCCCCTAACTAACGCTCGTTAGGGTGGCAGCCTACGGCCGGAGACTCCCTCCGTCAAGCGCGGACGGGGCCCCCTGACAGGCTCGCGCTAGCGCCCGGTGAACCGCGGCAGCCGCTTCTGGAGGAAGGCCGCGAGCCCCTCCGCGTGGTCGGCGGTGGCCCCGGCGATCCCCTGCCGGTAGGCCTCCTCCTCGAGCGCCGCATC
>DASYJV010000039.1:0-4048 GCA_035996105.1 Candidatus Limnocylindrales bacterium
AGCGCCTGGTTCCCGAAGTAGTAGCCCTTCGTCAGGTCGACCGCCTGCGCGCGCTCGGGCTTGTAGGTGATCTGGTTCAGGTCAAGGTCGTAGGTCTTTGGTCCGGGCGCGATGGAATTGGCGAAGGGCACCACGACCCACGTGACGGCGGTCTTGGCGAAACCCAGCTTGTCGGCGACGGCATAGCCGACGGCGCTTTCGAAGCCCTGGCCGTTGGTCGGGTCGCCGAGCTCCCAGGGTGCCGTCTTGTGGCCGTCCGCGTTCTCTGCGAAGTAGGGGGGGTAGGCGGGGTTGTCCGTACCGATCGTCAGCTTGCCGGGTGTGACGAGCTTCAGGTTGGCCGCGGCGCAGGCATCGGGTGTCGCGGACGGCGCAACGGACGGCGCCGTCGATACGACAGCCGACGACGCCGACGGCGCGGTCGAAGCGGGAGGCGAGCCACTCGCGCCGGCGGACGTGCAGGCGGCGGCAAGGACGGCGATCAGGGCGAGCGGCAGGATCGTGGGCTTGTGCATCGGTGTCTGGTTCCTCAGGGCGGCGGGGACGCGCGAGAGTGTACCGGACGGGACGGGCGAGGCCCGGATACGCCGAAGCGGCGCCGGGAGGAGGCTCGGCGCCGCTTCGGTCGGGTACTCGCGCCGGCGGGAGGAGGCTCGCCGTCACGATGGGTGGATTCGAGGGGTCAGTGCGGTCGCGTTCGGTCTCCATCGCTGCCGCCGAAGCGGCCGGCCTGGCGCATCGTGCGCAGGAAGAGCAGCTGATTGACCTGCTTGAGCGACCAGCGAAGGTCGGTCGTGGGCAGCCCGCACATGAAGGCGGTCAGGTTCGCCGCCTCGGTCGGGGTCATGCCCTGCATCAGGAGGAGCCGGTAGGCCGGCCGGGTCGCGGGTGGGAGGCCCGACGACCGATCGGTCCTGTTGCGTCGCCGCGGTTTCGTGGTGGCGGTGCTGCCAGGCCCGGCTTCGGGGGCCGCGACGACCGGCGACGACGACGAGCCGGCGCGGGACGAGCGCCCCGGACCCCGTGACCCGCGCTGTGCCTGGCTGGCCATAGCCCACGTCCCCTCTGTCGGCGATCCACCCGTGACGGTCGGGTTGAGTGCAGTACGGGTATGTTCCCGGGCTGCCGGGGACCGGGCGATGACCCGGCGGTCCCATCCCGCCCCGTACTTGCGTGCGATCGCCGAGGGCCGGATCGCGAGCCACTGCCCGTAGACTCAACGCGATGCGTGTCCGGATGTTCGAACTGAGGCTCATCGCCGTCGCGCTCGTCGTCTCGTGGTCGGTGGCGGGTGGCCTGGTGCTGCTGGCGTATCGGCCCGGCGGGCCATTCGATGTCATCGTCGGCCTGCT
This sequence comes from Candidatus Limnocylindrales bacterium, assembly GCA_035996105.1. Lineage (GTDB taxonomy): Bacteria > Chloroflexota > Limnocylindria > Limnocylindrales > CSP1-4 > SPCO01. The sequence goes on from DASYJV010000039.1 coordinate 1,353, forward strand.
GGCCATGACCCCGATCGCCATCGCGCTTGCGGGCGCGATCTGGCCGCCAGTCGCACGCGGCGACCTCGCGTTCCCGGCGATCGTCTGGCTCGGCATCGTGGCCCTGCTCTGCCTGGTGCCCTCGATCACCGGCGTCGTCACCCAGCTGCTCGCCTTCGGGTCGCGCACGCTTCTGCCCTCGTTCGAAGCCGCCTACCCGTGGCTCCTGGCGCTCTTCGCGACGAGCCTGTTCAGCGGCTTCGGGATCGCTCGTCGGCTCCAGGGCGGTACCGTCATTCGGCGGCGCCGATTCCTGTCCGGGGCAGCCATCGCGGTGGTCGTCACCGCGCTGTCAGGCGGGATGTTCGCGGCCATCGCCGTCGCCAACGACGTCGCGCTCCGCGACGCGACGGTCGCCGAATCCCGTTTCGGGCCGACGATCGGTCATGAACAGCCGCCACTCTGCCCTGCCCCGCTCCACGCGGGAGCCTCGTCTCGGCTCGACCTCGACATGTCCGCCGTGGTCGACCTGCGGCCGCTCGGTACCGTGCAGCTCAGCGGTCTGCGCGTCGGGACGGACTTCCGGTGGCTGGCCTATGTCGCGTCGAGCCGCCAGCTCGGCCAGTACGGTGCGGCACGGACCGCCGGCCAGGCTTGGCAGATCGTCCCGGGCACAGGCTGGCAGACGCTCCCGCCGGGCAGCGTCGACATGGACACGGTCGATCTCCGGGCGCTCGAGATCGCACTCACCCCGGACCTGCGAGCGACCGCCGAAGACCGTGGCGTCGAGGTCATCGAGGGCGCTCGCGCCCGCCGCTGCCGGGTGGCGGTCGACGGCCGGATCTTCGCCGCCGCCTTCCCGCAGGTCGCCTGGCTGGTCGGCCCGGTCGACCTCCACCGCTGGCGCGGCCAGCTCGACTACTGGGTCTTCCTGGACGGCCAGCTCGGCCAGATCGCCGGGAGCGTCAATGGCGAAGCCGCGGGGATCGTCCCGAACGCGCTGAGTGGCACGGTCGAGATCCGACTGGCCGCGACGCAGCGTGGGCGCGATACGGTCATCTATCCTCCGACACGATGACGATCGATGACGATCGCGGTCGATACGCGAGCAAGCGCGACCGGCTCGCCCGGTTGACGCGTCTGGTCTCGATCCTCCAGGCGCACCCCGAGGGGATGCGGACCGCCGACATCGCGACCCGGGTGGGGATGTCCGTCCGGACGGTCTATCGCGATCTGACCGCGCTCCAGGACGAGCTCCGGCTGCCGGTCTGGGGCGAGGAAGGCGTATGGGGGATCGACGATGAGAAGGCGTTCCTTCCGCCGCTCAAGCTGACCCAGCAGGAGGCGATGGCGGTCGTCCTCTCGGCGCGGCTGATGGTGCGCTATGCCGACAAGTACGACCCCGACCTGGCGGCGGCGTTCGAGAAGCTCGAGCGAGGTCTCCCGTCACCGCTGGCGGAACATGTCGAACGGACGCTCGACGGACTGTCGAAGGCGCCGCGCGACGAGCGCTTCAGCGCGAACGTCCGGCTGCTGACCAGGGCCTGGGCGGAGCGGCGGGTCGTCACCATCGATTACGCACCGGCGAACTACGAAGCGGGGGCGGCGCCGCGCCGCGCGACCGTCCATCCATACCTGCTCGAGCCGTCGCTCCAGACGCACGCCCTGTACCTCATCGGGTTCGATGAAGCACGCGCCGCGCTCCGGACGTTCAAGATCGAGCGGATCAAGACCGTCGCGCTGACGCCCCGCACATTCGACCCGCCCGACCCGGCATCGACCACCACGGCACTGCGGGCGGCCTGGGACATCATCGCCGACCAGCCACCGGTCGAGATCGTGCTGCGCTTCAGCCCGGCGGTCGCGAGCCGCGTCCTCGAGGCGACCTGGCATCCGACCCAGACCGTCGAGATCGAGCCGGACGACTGGCTGCGCTGGCGGGCGACGGTCTCGGGCACGATCGAGATCCGGCTGTGGATCCTGTCCTGGGGCGACTCGGTCGAGGTCGTCTCGCCGAGCTCGCTGCGCGAGGACGTCGCGGCCACCCTTCGGCGTGCCCTGGCCAACTACGCGTGATGCGCCGCCACCCGTTCGCGGCGGTCAACCTGATCAGCGACCCGATCCACGGGTACGTCGAGCTGACCAAACGCCTGGCACCGGACGAGTCGGCCATCGCCGGCCTCCCCGAGGAGGAGGTGGCGGAAGACGACCTGCTCGACACAGCCTGGCTCCAGCGACTGCGTCGGATCAGCCAGCTCCAGAGCGCCCGCTGGGTCTTTCCGACCGCCGAGCACTCGCGCTTCACGCACGGCCTGGGTGTCATGCACGAGGCCGGTCTCTGGGCGCGATCGCTCTACCCGAGCCTGCGTGCCACGCTTGCCACCGGGAGCGAGCCCGTGCCGTCGGAGGGCCTGGTCGTCGAGACGATGCGGATGGCCGGCCTGCTCCACGACGTCGGTCACGGGCCGTTCGCCCATTTCTTCGACGAGCACGTGCTGGCCGCCTTCGACGCCCCGGTCGATCAACGGCGGGCGGGCGCCAAGCGGCTGACCCACGAGGACCTGTCGGGCCGGATCATCGAGGACGAACTGGGACCCCTGCTGCGCGGGCTGCGTCGCGCCCCGGGAGCCGTCGCCGAGCGCGACGGGTTCGGCGACGGAGAGTCGATCGACCCTGCCTGGGTGTCCTTCCTGATCTCCAAGCCGGCGCTCGCCGAT
>DASYJV010000040.1:0-5433 GCA_035996105.1 Candidatus Limnocylindrales bacterium
GGTCGCGAGCATCACCTCGAACGCCGGCCAGGCGCTGTGGAGCGGCATCGTCCCGCCCGAACGGGCGGCACGGGTCGCCGAGCGGCTGCTCGAGCCCGACATGTTCTCCGGCTGGGGCGTTCGCACGTTCGCGGCGGGCCAGCGAGGGTACAACCCGGTCGGCTATCACACCGGGTCGATCTGGCCGCACGACAACGCCCTGATCGCGGCCGGACTCAAGATGACGGGCTCGGCCGACGGCGCGAATCTCCTGGCCGGCCGACTCATCGAGGCCGCCCAGTGGTTCCCCGATCTTCGCCTCCCGGAGCTCTTCTGTGGGTTTGCTCGCGAAGAGGTCGGCGCGCCGGTGGCCTATCCCGTGGCCTGCTCGCCCCAGGCCTGGTCGGCCGCGTCGCCCTTCTACCTGATCCACACGATGCTCGGTCTGCGGGCCGATGCGACCGGGCGCCGGCTCGAGCTGATGCGCCCCACGCTGCCCGACTGGCTGGCCAAGCTGACGATCATGGGCCTGCCGGTGGGCGATGACTCGGTCGATCTGCTGTTCCACCGCTGGCGCGGCCGGACGAGCGCCGAGCTGCTCGGCCGGCGCGGCTCGATCGAGGTGATCATCCACGCCTGAAGGCGCTCGACGCCGAAGTGGAGGAGGACGATGGACGCCTGGGAGATCGCCGAGATCCAGACCGCACGCGCCGCCAGCGGTCAGCTGTACCACGAGTTCCTCCGGGTCCCGGATCTCTCGGCCGGGATCTACGTGCTCGAGGCCGGGGCGGCCGATCCGCAGTCGCCGCACAGCGAGGACGAGCTGTACTACGTCGTCAGCGGTCGAGGTGTGGTCACGGTCGGGGTGGAGACGCGGCCCGTCGTCCCGGGCTCGATGGTCTTCGTCCCGGCGACCGTCCCGCACCGCTTCCACGACATCGCCCAGCGCCTCGAGCTGCTGGTGGTCTTCGGACCGGCCGAGGGCGACCGTGGCTCGCACGCCGGCTCGTCGCCGGGCTAGGGTCCGATCCGGGCCACGGCCGCGGTCAGCGCGAGGGCAAGCTCCGGTCCGCGACCGACCTCGTCATGCCGGAAGAACGCGTAGACATCGTCGCCGGCGGCCAGGAAGGGCTCGAGCCGCGCCGCCCACGCATCGATCTCGGCGTCCGTGTAGTCGTTCCGCCGCAGACGCAGGTAGAGGAACGGGCCGGTCCGCCGGATGATCGGGGGTTCGGCGTCCTCGGGGAGCTCGGTCGCGCACAGCGAGGCGCCCTTGCTGGCCAACGCGGCGAACGTCTCGTCGACGTGCCATGACGGGTCCTGGAACTCCATCGTCAGCGGCAGGTCGGCGGGCCACGCGGCCAGCATCGCCGCGAGCTTGTCGTCGTCGCGACGCATCCCGTCGGGGACCCGGAAGAGGACGGTCCCGAGCCGTTCCCCGAACGCCCGATACGGGCCGGTCAGCCACGGGACGCTCGCCGTCGGGTCGACCTGGAGGGCACGGAACGAGCCGCCACGCTGGGCCTTGACCGAGAAGCGGAAGTCGCCCGGTGTCGCCGCCAGCCAGGCCGCGACCTTGTCCGGCTTGGGCGAGGCGTAGTAGGTGTTGTTGAGCTCGACCGCCGGGAGGCTCCCGGCGTAGTGGGGGAGGAATCCCTTGGCATGCAGCCCGCGCGGGTAGAAGCGAGGGGCCCAGCCGGGATAGGCGAAGCCGCTGGTCCCGGCGTAGAGACGCCCGGGCACGGGCCGGTCAGCCGGCGAGGTTCTGGCCGTGGAGCGGGGTGCCGTCCGGGGCGCACTCGCCGGGATCGCCCTTGCCGGGGCCGGCCTGGCGGGCGACTGCGGTCAGCGAGCGTTCGAGCCGCACGAGGTCGTTCGCGTCGACGACCGCCAGGAAGTGCTCGCTGATCCCGCGCAGATGCGTCCCTGACGCCGTTCGGAGGCGATCCAGGCCGCGCTCGGTGAGGACCGCCTCCGCGCCGCGCGCATCGGCCAGGCAGGCGCTTCGCTCGACCAGCCCGTCGCTGACCAGTCGGTCGATGAGGCGCGTGACACCGCTCTTGCTGAGCAGGACCTCCTCGGCCAGCAGACCCATCCGGATCCGCCGGCCGGGGGCCTGGGCGATCGTCAGGAGGGCGTCGTACTCGGCGATCGAGATGTCGTGCTCCGCACGGAGCTCCTCGTCGAGGCGACGTGAGACCCGGGAGTAGGCGAGCAGGAAGGCCCGCCACGGCGCGAGCCGTGGGTCACGGGCCACGAGCGGCTCAGCGACCGGTTCCTGAAGGGTCATGACGCGATGCTACCACTTGTTGCGGGAAAAACGACCTTGATAGTTGACAGCGCAACGATACCGCGATATGGTTGCGTAGTCAAATACATAGCGGCGCCGGCAGCGGCCAGCGCCACCAGAGAGGCACTTCCCATGGCGACATTCACGATCGACCCGGCCCATACCGACGTCCTGTTCTCGGCCAAACACATGATGGTGACCAACGTCCGCGGCACGTTCACGGAGGTGAGCGGCAGCATCGAGCTCAACGAGACCGATCCGACCGCCTCCCACGCGGAGATCGTCCTCAAGGCAGCCAGCATCGACACCGGCTTCGGCGCCCGGGACACCCACCTGCGATCCGAGGACTTCTTCGGCGTCGAGACCTACCCGGAGATCCGGGTCATGTCGAGGTCGGTCCGGGCGACGGGTGGCGATGACTACGTCGTGACTGCGGACGTGACCATCCGCGACATCACGAAGTCGGTCGACTTCGACGTCGAGTTCCTCGGCTTCTACACGGGGATGGACGGTTCGCGCCGGGCCGGGCTCAGTGCCAAGGCCAAGGTCAACCGCAAGGACTGGAACCTCAACTGGAACGTCGCGCTCGAGGCCGGCGGCTGGCTGGTCGGTGACCAGATCAAGCTCGAGGTCGATCTCGCGATCCAGCAGGCGGTCGCCCTCGCGGCCTGAGGCCCGGTCGCCCGCCACGGTCAGCGCGCCCCGATCGCTCGGGGCGCGTTCGTGCGTCTAGGGCGCGATCCGGTAGACCGCCCCGCCGCCCAGGTCGACCACATACAGCTCGCCAGCCTGGTCCTGGCCGAAGGAGCTGATCGTGTAGGTCGTGTCCACCAGCAACGTCTTGCGGACCGGCCACGAGGCTCCCGCCGGGTACGACCAGATCGTGCCGCTGCAGTAGTCGCCGAAGATGTATCGACCGTAGAGCCCCGGGATGGCTCGCCCGCGGTAGACGTAGCCACCCGTCACCGCGCAGCCGTCGGCGTGGCTGTATTCGATGGTCGGCATCGTCTTGCCGGTCCTGACGCAGCCGGTGCCCGGGTCATAGCAATGGCTGCCTTCGAGCTGGCGCCAGCCAAAATTCGCGGCGCGACCACGGCTCGTGCTGGTGCGGTTGACCTTGGCCCGATCGACCTCCTCGTACCGTCCCTGGCCGACGTCGCCGATCCACAGGTCGCCGGTCAGCCGGTCGAACGAGAAGCGCCAGGGGTTGCGCAGGCCGCGTGACCAGACCTCGTCGCGGCCTGTCCGGCCGATGTACGGATTGCCCGGCGGGTTCGCATAGTGTCGCCTCAGGACGCTGTGGTCGACGTCGATCCGCAGCATCTTGCCGAGCAGCGAGTTGACATCCTGGGCTCGATTCCCGGGGTCGCCGGCGCTTCCCCCGTCACCCATCCCGATGTAGAGATAGCCGTCGGGACCGAAGGTCAGCATCCCGCCGTTGTGGTTCGCGTACGGCTGGGCGACCTCGAGGATCCCGCGGGCGGTGGCCCGGTTCGCGACATCACTCGCTGGCGTGGCCCGGTATTGGGCGATGAACGTGTTGCCGTTGCCCGCACGCGTGTAGTTGATGTAGAACTTGCCGTTCGTCCTGAAGTTCGGGTGGAAGGCGAGACCCAGCAGGCCCCGTTCGCCGCCGGTCGAGATCTGGCTCGACACATCGAGGAATGGGGTCGGCAGCAGCACGCCGTTCTTGATGACCCGGATGCGCCCCGTCTGCTCGACCACGAAAAGGCGGCCCGTGCCGTCGTTGGCCGTCGTCACGTAGACCGGCGAGCTGAGCCCCGAAGCCACGGGGACGAACGTCACGGTCGTCGCTCCGCTCACCCCCGTCGAGCCGAGCGTGAGCATGAGGATGACCGTACCGATGATGCCGCCAAGCCGGCGAGGCGTCGCGCGTTGGGTCTGCATCGGTCGATGATGCGCGCGCCTCCCGGAGGCTGGCAAGGCGGACCATGGGGTCATCCCGGGCTTATCCTGCTGCCGTGATCGATCGCGAGCGGCTGCTGGCCGACCTCCAGGCGCTCATCCGGATCCCGAGCGTCACCGGCGCGGAGGAAGCGGTCGCGGGCTGGGCCGCCGACGCACTGCGCGACCTCGGCATCGCCGTCGAGACGGTGCGGCCGGACCTCACCGAGCATCGCGGCGACCCGGACTGGCCGGGCGACGAGATGGCGCGGTCGTCGCTTCCGGTCGTCATCGGCCGAGCTGGCCGATCCGGCGGGCGGCGGGTCATCCTTTCGGGGCATCTCGATGTCGTGCCGCCGGGCGATCCGGCCACCTGGACGGTCGATCCGTGGGGCGGCGAAGTCCGCGACGGCGAGGTCTACGGGCGCGGCGCGTGCGACATGAAGGGCGGTGTCGCGTCGATCCTCGCCGCGGTGCGGGCGATTCGTGATGCCGGCGAGCTGGCCCGCCTCGACGGGGAGCTCATGGTGGCGTTCGTCCCATCCGAGGAGGATGGCGGGCAGGGGACGCTGGCCGCGATCCGTGCCGGCGTGACCGGCGACCTGGCGATCATCACCGAGCCATCCAGGCTCGACGTCGTGGTGGCACACGCCGGCGCGATCACATTCCGGCTGACGGTGCCGGGGCGCGCCGCGCACGCCTCGCAGCGGCGCGAGGGCGTCTCGGCGCTGGACAAGTTGTTCGTGCTCATCCGGGCGCTGGAGGCCGATGAGGCTCGACGTAACGAGGCGGAGGCCGATCCGCTGATGACCGCGCTCGGGCTGCCGTATCCCACGATCATCGGCATCGTGTCGGGCGGCGAATGGGCATCGACCGTGCTCGATCGGGTCACGGCCGATGGTCGCTACGGCGTGCGGCTCGGTCAGACCCCGGCCGAGGCGGAGACCGAGCTCCGCGCGGCCATCGCGGCGGCCTGCGCCGAGGACGAGTTCCTCGCGGAACACCCGGCGACCCTCGCGATCACCGGCGGTCGATTCGGGTCGGCTCGTGTCCCGTCCGACGACCCGCTGCCGGTCGGTCTCGCCGACGTCGTCGCGGAGGTCACCGGGCGGCGTCCGACCCTGCTCGCCGAGCCCTACGGCGCTGACATGCAGATGTTCGTGAACGTCGGCCGGACGCCGTGCGTGATCTTCGGTCCTGGCGACGTCCGGGTCGCCCACAGCGCCGATGAGCATGTCCCGCTGGCCGAGGTCGAGGAC
>DASYJV010000041.1:0-2821 GCA_035996105.1 Candidatus Limnocylindrales bacterium
CGCACCCCGCCGTCGGGGCTCGCGACGACGAGATCGTTCGGCCACTTCAGCCGGATCGTCCCGTCGGGGAGACCGAGCGTCTCCTCCGCGGCCGCGGCCATCGCCAGCGAGACGATCGCGGCGAGTCGCCAGGTGCGATCCGGGGCGAGCCAGGTAGGTCGGAACCCGAGCGACAGCAGCAGCGCGGCCCCCGCCGGGGCGACCCAGCGCCGATCCTCGCGACCGCGACCCGCCGACTGCTCGCGGGCGACCGCCACGCAGACCTCGGGCGTCCCGTCGCGCAGCCAGTCGCGGACGACGTCGTTGGTCGATCCGACACGATCGAACCGCTCGCGGCGGGAGAGGAAGGTGGTCATCGGGGCTCGTTCATCCTGCCGCCGCGGCCTCGGTGTCGATGGTCTCGGGGCGCTCGAGCTCGAAGGCGTCGTGGAGCGCGCGCAGCGCCGTCTCGAGATCCGCCTCGGCGATCATGCACGTGATCCGGACCTCCGAGGTCGAGATCATCTCGATGTTGACGCCGGCATCGGCCAGCGTCCCGAACATCCGCGCCGCGTAGCCCGGCGCGTTGTGCAGCCCTGCCCCGACGATCGAGACCTTGGCGACCGAGCCGTCGGTCGTCAGCTCGCGGGCCCCCAGCTCGCGCACGAGCGGATCGAGCGCCTTCTTGGCGGCCGCCAGCTCGACCCGTGGGACCGTGAACGAGAGGTCCGTCGCACCGCCGTGACCGACGTTCTGGACGATCATGTCGACGTTGATCCCGGCCTCGGCCAACGGGTCGAAGATCGAGCGGGCCACGCCCGGCCGGTCCGGGACGGCGACGACCGTCACCTTGGCCACGTTCCGGTCGTGGGCGAGCCCGCGAACCTTGTTGCGCTGCTCCACGAGCGGGTCCTCCTTGATGAGCGTGCCCGGGGCGTCCTCGAACGAGCTGAGGACCTCGATGACGACACCGTTGACCCAGCCGAGCTCGACCGCGCGCACCTGCATGACCTGGGCGCCCTGGTGCGCGAGCTCGAGCATCTCCTCGTAACCGATGACCGCGAGCTGGCGGGCCTTCGCGACGAGGCGTGGATCGGCGGTGTAGATGCCCTTCACGTCGGTGAAGACCTGACAGCGACCGGCACCCAGGCTGGCCGCCAGCGCGACGGCCGTCGTGTCGCTCCCGCCGCGGCCGAGGGTGGTGATCTCGTCGTCCTCGACCGCCGCGGCGCTCTGGCCCTGGAAGCCCGCCACGATCACGACCTTGCCGGCGGCCAGCTCCGCGTGGACACGGCGTGGCTCGATGCCGGCGATCCGGGCCCGGCCGTAGCGGCCGTCGGTGGTGATGCCGGCCTGCGGCCCGGTCAGGCTGATGGCCGCGACGCCGAGGCCATGGAGCGCCATCGACAGCAGCGTCGCGCTCTGGTGCTCGCCGGTCGCGAGGAGGACATCGAGCTCGCGCGGATCCGGCTCGTCGGTGATGGCGGCGGCCAGCCCGAGCAGCTCGTCGGTCGTGTCGCCCATCGCGGACACGACCACGACGAGATCGTTCCCCAGGGCTCGCTCACGGGCGATCCGCCGGGCGACCCGCTTGATGCGGTCGGCGCCGGCGACGGAGGAGCCACCGAATTTCTGGACGACGAGCGGGGCTGCCATGGCCGGGGCATTCTACCGTGCGAGTCTCGGGGCTCCGAGTGCGGAGTTCCCGGGACAGACCCGGCCGGCTTTGACACCATAGCGCCAACCCGCCGACCGCCAGGGAGTCCGTGCATGTGCTTCGATCTCGATAGCCGTCCGCCTATCGCGCCGATCGCCGGTGGTGCGCTCGATTCCGCGCGGCTGGTGCTGACCGCCTCCGACCGCAACTGGATCGCCGCGTTTCGAGCCCGGGCCGCCGAACCGGGCGGGGCGGGCGTGGTCATCCTCCCCGACGTGCGCGGCCTCGTGCCGTATTACGAGGAGCTCTCGCTCCGGTTCGCGGAGAACGGGATCGACGCGCTGGTCATCGACTGGTTCGGACGGACCGCCGGGGCCGAGGCGCGCGACGAGGACTTCGACCGCGACGAGCACGTGCCAAAGACCACGTGGACCGGCATGCGGGCGGACATCATCGCCGCGGTCGAGGAGCTGCAGTCGGCCGACGAGGGCCGTGAGGCGCCCAGCCGGATCTTCACCATCGGCTTCTGCATGGGCGGGCGGGCGTCGTTCCTGGCCGCGACCCTGGGGCTCGGCCTGAGCGGCGTGATCGGGCTGTACGGGACGCTCGCCGGCCCCTGGCGCAACGACATGCCCGCCCCGGTCGAGCTCGTCACGGAGATGGAGGCACCCGTCCTCGGGCTGTTCGGCGGCGCCGATACGGCGATCCCGCCCGAGGCGATCGCCGCATTCGATGCCGGGCTGACGGCGGCCGGGGTCGATCACCGCATCGTCACGTACCCGGGCGCCCCGCACAGCTTCTTCGACCGCAAGATGCCCGAGTTCGCCGAGGCCAGCGAGGCCGCCTGGCAGGAGACCCTGACCTTCATCCGAGACCACAGCGCGTAGGCCCGGTCACAGGCCGTCAGCCGCGCGAGACCACCCGCGCACCGGCATTGCGTGGCTCGACCACCAGGACACGCCCGGCCAGGTCCGTGTCGGCCGCGGCCGCGAAGAAGGCGCTCTCGATCCGGGTGATGCCGGCCATCCCGTCGGCGAAGGCCAGGATCGTCGAGCCGGCGCCCGACAGACACGCCCCGAGCGCCCCGGCCTCTCGTGCCGCGGCGACCATCCGGGGAAGCTGCGGGTAGACCGCGGCGCGATACGGCTCGTGCAGCCGATCCTGGGTGAGCAGCCCGAGCAGGTC
>DASYJV010000042.1:0-8512 GCA_035996105.1 Candidatus Limnocylindrales bacterium
GGATCCCGACCGGCGTGGCGGTCTCGAACCTGCGCTATCTCGTCGCGCACGAGACCGCACACCAGTGGTTCTACGGCCTGGTCGGGAACGACCAGTCGAGCGAGCCCTTCGTCGACGAGGCCACCGCCGACTTCGCGGCGCGGTACGTGCTGAACCTTCGGCGTGGCAGCGGGTGCGCCACCGCGCGACTCGACCTGCGCATCTACGACTACTCCGCGGCGTGCTACTACGAGGACATCTACATCCAGGGCGGCAATCTGCTCGACGTCGCCAGGCGGCGGATGGGCACGGCCGCGTTCTGGACCGCGTTACGCGGGTATGTCAGCGCGAACCGGTTCCGGATCGTGACGACCTCGACCCTGCTCGACGCGCTCGATGCGGCGACGCCGATCGACCTGCGGACGACGCTGTTCCGCGCACGGTTCCCGCGCATCTACTGACCGCCTCCTTCAGCGCTGCCCCATCCGCCGGTCCGCGGCGAGCGCCTTGGGCATCTGGCGAAACGATCCGGGGAGCAGTGGTCGCCAGGCGCGCCAGCCGGCCACCAGCCAGGCCGACACGAGCCGTTCGCGGGCTCCCCAGGTCAGCCCGTAGTCCGCGCGGACCGATGCCGGCAGGAGCCCGACGGACGGCCACAAGGTCCAGGCGTAGGCATCGGCCGGGATCCGGGACAACGACGGGATGAGGGGCGCGAGGGGTGGACGAAGGATGACCGCGGCCAGCTCGCGAGCCGTCGCGGAGACCCGCACCGGACCGGACGGCCCCAGCATCCCGGCGAGATAGCGGTCGAAGGCGTCGATGTCGGGCGGGAGCAGGTCCTCGGGGACACCGAATGCGCGCCCGATCGGACGCGTCTCGGCGTAGAACGTCGCGCGCCGGTCCTTCGAGACGGGCCCGAGCCAGGCGTCGGCGACGGCGATGGTCGAATCGATGAGCGTCGCGTGGACCCACAGCGACAGCCCGGGATCGCGGGCTGCATAGCCGGGCCCGCTGATCCCCCGATGGAGCGCGTTCAGCCGACGGATCTCGGCGCGCGCTGCTGCGGTCGAGCCGTAGACGATCGTCAGGTAGCTCCGCAGCGTCCCGGCCAGCCGCCGCCACGGGTCCGTCCGGAAATCGGAATGGTCGGCCACACCGGCGGCGACCGCCGGATGCGCGATCTGGAGCAGCAGGGCCCGCGGTCCGGCGCCAAGCAGCAGCATCGACTCGCGGTTGAGTCGCCACGCCTCCGATGCCGGGCCGTAGAGCCCGGGATCCGGCTCGTTCACGCGGCTGACGCTCGGGTGTGCATCGGCGCACGATATCGGACGTTATGGAGAGACGCCTCGGATGACCACCGCGACGAGCTGGGGCTCGGACTTCGATCCCGACGAGCTGGCCCATCTCGAAACCCGGATGTGGAAGGCCTATTACCGTCGCCAGCCGGCTCGACTCTTCGGGCTGCTCATCCAGGCCCTCCGGGCCCAGGCCGGCGTCTCCTGGCCGCGCACCGTCGGTGCGAGCCTGCTGCTGACCCGGGCTGCCGCGGGGTTCGCCCGCTCGACCGGCGACTACGACCGCTTCGCCCCCGATATCGGGCGGGCGTATCGGATGCTCGGACTCCCGGACCACGTCGATGCCGAGGCGGTCGCCCGGCACGAGCTGCGCTGGTGGGTCGTCCGGCGTGAGGTCGGTCTGGCAGCGGGGGCGGCGGCCGGCGATTCGATCAGCGACCTGTATGCGACCCTCTATGACCTCCCGCGTGAGCGCGTCGCCGAGGCGGGTCGGCTGCGCGGTCTTGCCGCCGAGGTCCGCGATCGAGGGGCGACCGACGATCCGGAAGGCTCCCGAGGACCGGGCGCAGCCTACTGGCCGGAGGTCGCGCGACTCCTGCGCGAGTCATATCGAAGCCTGAAGCGAGCGCTCGACTCGCGGGACGACCCGCGGTCAGGGATCGAGGCGCCCGGATCGGCCAGCTGAGCGAACCCTATCTGTCGTCCGGTCGCCGCCCGACGACCCACCAGGCGGCCGGGAAAAGGACGGCCGCCAGGACGAGCTTGAGCGCATCGCCGAGCAGGAACGGGGTCAGACCCTTGGCGACCATCTCCTCGACGGACAGGGCGGCCACGACCTTGAGCCAGGGCAGCCCGATCGCGTAGATGATCGCGCTGCCGACCAGCATGGCCCCGATCGCCCCGCCGATCTTGCGGTCCCAGCCGAGCTCGGCCAGCCGCCCGACGACGGCGCCGGCGACGATGAACCCGACCAGGTAGCCCCCGCTCGCCCCCCAGATCACGGACAGGCCGCCCTTCCCCTCGGCGAAGAACGGCAGTCCGACCACGCCCAGCAGCACGTAGAGACCCACGGCGATCAGGCCGCGCCGGAAGCCGAGCGCGCCGCCGACCAGCAGGACGCCGAACGTCTGGCCGGTGATCGGGACAGGCGTCCCCGGGACCACGATCAGCACGCGGGAGGTCAGATAGATGAAGAGGGCCCCGGTGAGCACGAGGACGATGTCACGGACCCGTGCATTGAGTCGTTCACCGACCCTGATCGGGACCAGGAAGTCGGCGATGGTCAGGCCTCGGTCCGCCGCAGTCGAGCGGTCGAGCCTCGGGATGGCGATGGTCATCTGGACTCCGCAACGGGGGCCACGCAAGGGGTGACCGGCCGGCCGAGTCTAGCATCGCCTCACTCGTATTGGAGGGCCCTGACGATGGACAACCGGCTCGCGATCCGCGCCGGATAGGCCGCGGCGAGCATCGCACCGACGACGCCGATGACGAGCGCAAGACCGACGATCGACCACGGGATCCCGGTCGCCACATCGAACCGCCCGCCCGCCATGGCGACCATCAACGCACCGACCAGCAGACCGAGGACGATCCCGATGAGGGCACCAGCAAGACCGAGCACGCCGGCTTCGACGACGACCGATCGCCAGACCTGGGTCCGCGTCATCCCGGCCGCCCGCAGGATGCCGATCTCGCGCACGCGTTCGATGACGTTCATCGTCAGCGTGTTGACGATGCCGAGCGCCGCGATGAGCACCGCGACCGCGGCCAATGCATCGAACAGCCCGAAGACCCGGCCCAGGGCATCGCTGATCGCGCCCTCGATCCGGTCGAGCGGGACGACCTCCAGGGCGAGACGGCCGGCCTCGGTCCGCAACGTGTCGCGTGCCGAGGGCGGCGCGTCGGGCGAGAAGCGCAGGGCGTAGGCGTCGGCCCCGACCACCCCGAGGCGGCTCGTCGCATCTGTCCAGCCGACCAGCAACGCCTCGCCAGTCCGCCCGGGGATCGACCGTTCCAGGATCCCGACGACCTTGAGATCGAGCCGTCCCCCGGCGATGGTCGGCACCGTGATGATCTGGCCGACGGTGAGGCCGAGGCGATCGGCCAGCGCGGCCGGCACGATCGTCGACCCCCCGGCATCGAGCGCGGCGAGCGCCGCGACCCGGTCGCCCGCGGTGAACCGCAGTCGACCGTCGGCGGCCATGTCGGCACCGGAGACGGCCGCGGCATCGACGCGCGCCCCGCGGACCGCGATGTCGAAGGTGGCGATGGGGCTGAGTCGCGCGATCCCGGGAACGGCCGCCGTCAGGTCGGCGACGATCCCTTCGGAGGCGGCGATGGGACGGATGGAGGTCACGACCAGGTCGCCCGGCACGACGTCGGCGATCCAGCCCGCCGCAACTGCACGGGCATGCTCGCCGACGCCACCGAGGGCCACGATCATCGCGAGACCGATGGTCAGCCCGCCGAGCGTCAGCGCCGTGCGGCTTCGATCGCGCACAACGGAACTGCGTGCCAGCCGCTCCTCGAACCGGAGGAGGACGGCGAAGGGTGCGCCCGCGATCCGGGCGATGGGCGGCAGGACGATCGGGATGAGCAGCGTGCCGACGAGCAGGACGCCGTAGACCGCGAGTGGCTGGACGATCCCTGGGAGCCCCGCGCCACGTGGCAGCACGACGATCCCGACGAGTGCGACGGCCCCGAACACGACCGCGAGCCAGCGCAGTCGGGCCCGCCGGCCGACCGCACCGTCGAAGCGGGCGGTCAATGCCTCGACCGGCTGGATCCGGCTCGCGCGGCGGGCGGGTTCGAGCGCGGCCGCCAGGGTCACCCCGACGCCGACGGCAAGCGCGATCAGCGCGGCATCCAGGGCGAACGCCGGGCGATCGAGCGTCACCGACCCGACCGTCCTGACGAAGGCGACCATCCCGGCCGCGAGCAGGGTGCCGAGGAGAAGACCGAGCAGCGACCCGATGATGCCGAGCAGGAGCGCCTGCGTCAGGATGAATGACATCACCTGACCGCGACGAGCTCCGGCGGCACGCAGGAGGCCGACCTCGCGCATCCGTTCGGAGACCGTCATCGACAGCGTGTTGAAGATCAGGAATGCGCCGGCGAACAGGGCGATCGCCGCGATGAGCCCCGTGGTCGCCTGGAAGTCGGTGGTCGAGGCACGCAGCGTGGCGGCGAGGTCGGCCGGCGACGACAGGACATACGGTTCTGCGGTCAGCCGCGCCTCGAGCGCCTTGACCGCGGTAGCCGGGTCGGTCCCGGGCGCGAGCCCGATGTCGACCCGGGTGACGCCCGTCTCGACGAAGACCGCCTGGGCCGTGCGCAGCGGCACGATCACCGTCCGACCGGCTGCGCCGGTCAACGGGCCGTCACCCTGGAGGATGCCGATGACCCGATAGATCATCGGATCGCCGCCCGCCTGCATCGTCAGCGGCGAGCCGACGGTCAGGCCATCGTCGCTGGCGAGGCGCTGGCTGATGAGTGCGCTGTGCTCGTCGGGATCCCGCAGCGGTGAACCGGCGCTGAGGACGAGGTCGTGGAGCTGCGCGTCGGTCGCCGGGTCGACACCGAGCACCGTCACCGATGGGGGCAGGGCAGCTCCCGCGTCGACCTCTGGGACCAGGTAGGTCCGTCGATCGAGCTGGGCTGCGGCGACGGCGACGCCGGGCGTGCCCGCGATGCGCGAGACCGTGTCAGCCGAAAGGCCGGTCTCCCCGAATGCGGCGACGCGAAGATCGGCGTGGCCGACCAGGTCGCGGACCGTGCTCCGGACCGAGGTCTCGACCGCTGCGTTCGTCGACAGGCCGGCGAACAGGACCGCCACGCCGAGCGCAACGCCGAGCATGCTCAGCAAGGCGCGGAGTGGCCGGGCCCGGAGGCTGCGGATGGCGAGATCGGTCAATGACATCGCGAACGGCCGTTACAGCCCGAGACTGGCAAGCCGCGCGATGAGCGGGGTCGCGTCGTGCGAATCGCGGCGACCCAGCTCGATGGTGTCGCGGATCCGGCCGTCATGGACGACGAGGACGCGGTCGGCATAGGCCGCCGCCTTCGAGTCGTGGGTGACGAGGACGACGGTCTGGCCGCGCTCGACGCAGGAGCGCCAGAGCGCGTCGAGGATCTCGGTCCCGGTCGTGTAGTCGAGGTTGCCGGTCGGCTCGTCCGCAAACAGGAGGGCCGGTCGGGTGACGAGTGCCCGGGCGATGGCCACCCGTTGCTGCTCGCCAGCCGACAGCTGGTCGGGCTTGTGGCGTTCCTTGCCGGCCAGATCAACGAGCTCGATCACCTCCCTGATCCGGTCCCGCAGCGGGTCGCGCGTCGGGTCCTCGCCGGCGATGGTGAAGGGCAGCGCGACGTTCTCCGACACGTCGAGCAGCGGGATGAGGTTGAACGACTGGAAGACGAACCCGGTCCGGTCACGGCGGAGACGCGTTGCGTCGTCGTCCGAGAGGCGACCGATCTGCTGGCCTTCGAGGACGACCTCGCCGCTCGTGGGTCGGTCGAGACCGCCGAGCACCTGGAGGAGGGTCGACTTGCCCGAGCCCGACGGGCCCATCAGCGCGACGAACTCGCCCGCCTCGACCGACAGCGAAACGCCCCGAAGCGCCTCGACGACCTGGGAACCGAGCGGGTAGGTCTTGACCAGGTCGCGCGCTTCGAGGATGGCCGGCATCGGCGCCAGTGTAGTGCCGAGTGCCGGGTCACCGACCGCTGGCCGGTGGTGGGCGCTCGTCTGCGCGGGTTTCGGGGCGCGCGTCGCGATGGCCACGGTCAGCCTCCGAAGAAGAAGCCGGCGACACCGCCGACGATCGACTGGAGAAGGCCGTCGGACGCGCCGGGATCGATGACGCGCATCCCCACTTGCGTGGAGGCCGTCCCGTCGGTCGGCGTCGTGTCGTTGGTCGGAGCGGCACCGTCGGGACCGGTCGAGCCGTCGTCGGTCGGTGCGGGCGTGGGCTGGGCGATGGGCTCGCCGGTCGGGAGGGTCGGTGTCGCCTCCGGGCTGACCGGAAGCACCTCGGTCGGCGTCGGTTCGGGGGTGGGCTCCTCGGTCGGGGTCGCGGTCGGCCTGGGCGTCGGTCGCGGGGTCGGGTGCGGAGTGGGATGCGGTGTCGGGCGCGGAGTCGGGTGGGGCGTGGGCCTCGGCGTCGGCCTCGGGGTCGGACGTGGCGTGGGTCCCGGCGTCGAGCCGCACTTGTCGGCGAACAGGACAGTCCACATCTTCTTGCCCGTCGGGCCCTTGTAGGCGCCGATCCCGATGACGTCCCAGCCGCTGCCGAGGATGTTGGCGCGATGACCCGCCGAGTTCATGAACATCTGCTGGATCGCGCCCGTGGCCACGTTGTCCGGATAGGTGTTCCAGCCGATGTTCTCGCCGCCGACCTTGTAGCAGTAGCCGATCGCCGCGAGCTTGTCCCAGACCTTGCCGTAGCCGGGGATGGAGTGGCTGAAATAGCTGCGCTGGATCATGTCCCGGCTCCGCCAGCGTGCGACCGATGTCAGGGCGGAGTCGACCCTGAGCGCCTTGAGCCCCGCACTCGCTCGACTCCGGTTGGTCAATGTGATGAGCCCAGCCTCGGACGAGGCGTCATAGGCGCTCGCGTTCCAGGCGACCGTGTCCACCGGCGCGGCCAGGGTGAAGGCCGAGGTGGCGGCGAACAACAACGCGACCGCGAGCGACGTTCGGCGGGGCGACGGCCCGAGCCCGCCGGCAAGGCGGGAGCGGGCAAGGCGGAAGCGGGCGAGGGGCGCGGGAGATCGACCGTGACGGATCATGCGAGAGGGCGTACTCCGGGGCAGTTCGGAGGCGTTCTGGTGACCTCGCCACCGTAGGTTCGGAGGCAGCCGCTGTCCGCGGGTCGAAGGTCCGGGGCGCTCAGGGCACCCAGGTACCGGGGGGTCCGGTGCGTTCCCGGGAGGATATGGATGGAGGGCTGCAGTCAGGTGCGGTCGCGGGGGCCGTGGCGTTGCGCACAGAAGGACAAACGCACTGCATCGGGTCCCTCCCCGTTCGATACGGGGTCGAATCCAGAGTTCCCAGAGCCAACATTCGGCTGACTAGGGCGAATCCTCTCGTTCCGCGGGAACGAAAGCCACTTGATGAGAGCCAGCCCGCGCCCCGCGGTCGATCACGGGTCCGAAGGCCAGTCGAGGCCCGTTTTGTCGCTTCCTGCAGAACGACGGCCGGTTTTGAGCCCCGACGTAGGCCGGCAGCCCGGAACGCGCCCTCGGCTATACTCCCGTTCGCTTCTCCGCGGTGGCCTTAGCTCAATGGCAGAGCAGCGGTTTGTGGAACCGCCGGTTGAGGGTTCGAGCCCCTCAGGCCACCCCACTCCCCTCCCGGCATAGGCTCCCATCCGGGCGCGACCGCGGACGCCCGACCGCCCGGCCTTGCGCCAAACCCTTGCGCCCGGGTATCGAGCCCCCTACGATGCGGTGACCTCAGGCAGTCCTCGTACGGGGCCCGTCCACGTCCGCTTCGGTGGCTGGATGCATGGGCCCGCGAAGGGCCACCGGGCGTGGAGGATGTCGCCATGGCCACTGTGACGTTCGAGAACGTCAACAAGAATTACGGCGATTTCCAGGCGGTCAAGGACCTCAACCTGGAGATCGGCGACGGCGAATTCATGGTCCTCGTCGGACCGTCGGGTTGCGGCAAGACGACCAGTCTGCGGATGATCGCGGGCCTCGAGGAGATCACCAGCGGGACCCTGCGGATCGGCGACCGGGTCGTCAACGACGTCCCGCCGAAGGATCGCGACATCGCGATGGTGTTCCAGAGCTACGCGCTCTACCCGCACATGTCAGTCCGCGAGAACCTGGCATTCGGCCTGAAGCTGCGCAAGGTCCCCAAGGCCGAGATCGAGCGCCGGGTGAACGAGGCGGCGGAGACGATCCAGCTCCAGAAGCTGCTCGATCGCAAGCCCAAGGAGCTCTCCGGTGGGCAGCGTCAGCGCGTCGCACTGGGCCGCGCGATCGTCCGCGAGCCCGCGGTCTTCCTGATGGACGAACCGCTCTCCAACCTCGACGCCAAGCTGCGCGTGCAGACCCGCGCCGAGATCGCCCGCCTCCACCAGCGGCTCAAGACGACGGTCGTCTACGTCACCCACGACCAGGTCGAGGCGATGACGATGGGCTCGCGCATCGCGGTCATGAACGAGGGCCTGCTCCAGCAGGTCGGCACCCCGCAGACGCTCTACGACACGCCGATCAACCGCTTCGTCGCG
>DASYJV010000043.1:0-7457 GCA_035996105.1 Candidatus Limnocylindrales bacterium
AGAGCCTGGCGATCGCTGCCGCCGCCGGGATCGCCACGGTCGAGGCAGTCGCCGTGCCCGATCCGGCCGCCGCGGTCGCCGCCGCACGGGGCATCGGTGGCCCGGTGGCGCTCAAGATCGATGCGCCGGGCGTCGCCCACAAGAGTGACCTCGGTGGTGTCCTGCTCGGCCTCGAGGGCGACGAGACGGTCGAGCACGCGGCGCGCTCACTGCTGGAGACCGGGCGCCGCGGCGGGCTGGCTGTCCGCGGTCTGCTGGTGGCGGCCATGGCTCCCGCAGGGGTCGAGCTCATCCTCGGCCTCCGCCGGGACCCGCAATTCGGCCCCGTCGTGGTGGTCGGCCTGGGCGGCGTCCTGACCGAAGTCCTCGACGATGTCGCGATCCGGCTCGCACCACTCGATCCCGAGGTCGCGGGTTCGATGCTCGATGCCCTGCGGGGCGCGCCCCTCCTGCGCGGGGCGCGGGGCCGTCCGTCGGTCGATCGCGCGGCGATCGTCTCGATGCTCGTGCGACTCGGCCGACTCGGCCTCGACCGGCCCGATATCCTCGAGATCGACCTCAACCCAGTCATCGCATCGGAAACGGGCGCGCTCGCCGTTGATGCGCTCGTCGTCCTGGAGGGATCGCCGCGTGGTCACGCCTGAGACGCCCGGGCCCGTCCTCCTTCGCACCGCGACGCCGTGGGGCGTCCGCCTGACCCTCAATCGGCCGGCCAAGCTCAATGCGCTGTCGGTCGAGCTCGTGGCCGCGCTCGTGACGGCGATCGATGACGCCGCTGCCGACCCGGCCATCCGGGTCATCGTCCTCGAGGGCGCCGGGCGCGCGTTCTCGGCCGGGTACGACCTGACCGAGGAGACCGAGGGCGGGGTCAGCGGGCCGGTCGAGTGGCGCGAACTCCTGGCGGTCGACGTCGCTGCGACGCTTCACGTCCTCGACTGTCCGAAGCCGGTCATCGCGCAGATCCACGGCTATGCGCTGGCCGGCGGTCTCGAGCTCGCGATGGCGTGTGACCTCGTCGTCGCGGCGGATGGGACCAGGCTCGGTGAGCCCGAGATCCGCTACGGCTCCGCGCCCGTGACGCTCCTCATGCCGTACCTCATCGGACAGAAGAAGACGCGCGAGCTGTTGCTGACCGGCGACCTCATCGACGCGGTCGAAGCCGAACGGATCGGTCTGATCAACCGGGTCGTCCCGGCCGACCGGCTGGCCGCCGAGGTCGACGCGCTCGCCGACCGACTCGCCCGGACGCCGCCCGAGGTCATGGCCCCGACCAAACGGATGCTCAACCGGGCGATGGACGCGGCGGGCTTCCGGCTCGCGGTCGAAGCCGGCCTCGACCTCGGCGCGATCGTCAACGCCGCCGACACGCCCGAGCAGCGCGAATGGGACGCCATCGTCCGACGTGACGGTCTCAAGGCCGCGCTCGCCTGGCGTGATCGTCGCTATGACGAACGGCTTGCGGGCGCCACGCCCGACCCGCCTTGAACGCGGATCAGCTGACGGTGCCACCCGGTGGCGGTGCGTGGACCTCGACGGCCCCGAGCCCCCGCGCGTCCAGCTCGGAGCGAAGCTGGTCCGGCGTCCCGGCCAGGAGCCCGAACGTCCCGTAGTGGATCGGCATGACGTGCCGGACACCGAGCAGCTCCACGGCCAGCGCCGCCTCGCGGGGACCCATCGTGAAATGGCCACCGATCGGCAGGAGCGCGATGTCCGGACGGTAGAGGTCCCGGATCAGGGCCATGTCACCGAAGACCGCCGTGTCGCCGGCGTGGTAGAAGCGGAAGCCGTTCTCGAGCTCGACCACGAAACCGGCCGGCTCGCCGAGGTAGTGCGTCGTCTCGCCGCCGGCGTTCCAGTCGCCGGCCGAGTGGTCCGCGTGGGTCATCGTGACCTTGATGCCGGCCACCTCGACCGTCCCGCCCTTGTTCATCCCCATCGCCGCGTCCGCACCCCCGGGCAATCGGCGGCCGAGCCACAGGCCCATCTCATGGATGCACGGCCAGCTCGGTCGGAGCCGGCTCGCCAGGGCGACAGCGTCACCAAGGTGGTCACCGTGGCCGTGGGTGACGAGCAGCACATCGCACCGATCGACGGCGTCCGCACTCCGTGTGCTGAGCGGGTTGCCGAACCACGGGTCGATGAGGATGACCTTGTCGCCCGGGGTCCGGACCTCGATGCAGGCATGGCCGTACCAGGTGAATGTCGTATCGCGCCCAAGACTCATCCGTGCACCTCCGGGGCCGATGCTACAACGCGGCTACACTCGGGCCGTGGCCGCCACGCAGATCGCGCAGAACCTCGCCTTCATCAACTGGACCGTCCTGACAGGCCTGGCGATCGGCTCCTATGGGGGTGTGCTTCTGCTGCGACGTCGCACGGCGGTGACGCCCGGCTACCTGCGCTTCACCACGATCTGTGCGCTGGGGTTCGGCGCCCTCGCCTGGCTGTCGGACGGCGCGCTTCCGACCTCGCTGGGGAGTTCACCGGTCATCGTGGATCCTGGCTGGGATGCCCCGCGACGGACCGCCCTCCTGCTCTTCTGCCTGTTCGTCGCGGCCGGGCTGATCGTGCGCCGGGTCGCACCGCGTGCCGGTCCGGCGGTCGGCTGGGCCGGGCTGGCGGCCGCGGTCGGGACCCTGTCCTTCGCGGCCCTCGGCTGGGGCGACGGCGCGGTCGGCACGGTGGCCCTGCTGGTCCAGCTCGGCATCGTGAGCGCGGCGATGGGTGGCGTCTTCGCGGCGATGATCCTGGGTCACTGGTACCTCGTCACGCCGAAGCTGCCCGAGGCGCCGCTGATCCTCCTCGCGCGGACCCTGCTCGTCATCGTCGCCGCGCAGCTGATCCTGTTCGTCGCATGGGTCGGGACCGGGGCGGGGCCGGCCGACGTGGCGCCCTTCTCGGCCCTGGGCGGGCCCTGGGCCCTGTTCGTGTGGCTGCGCCTGATCGTCGGACTCGTCTTTCCGCTGATCGTCTGCTGGGCGTCCGTCCAGACCGCGCGGAGCCGGTCGATGGAGTCGGCGACCGGGCTGCTCTACATCAATGTCGGCTCGATCGCGGCCGGGACGATCCTTGCCGCGGGACTCTATTTCGGTGCCGGACTCCTGGTATGAGGTGACCCATGAGCAAGGACGATCGAGGCTGGATCCCCGACGCCACCGATCTCGACTGGATCGAATCGCTGGCGGCGCCACTGGAACCGGCGCTCGCCGCGATCGAGTCGAACGGCAAGGCACAGCACATCCCGATCGTCGACCGTGACGCCGGGCGAGTCCTGCGCGTGCTTGCCGGGGCTCGCCGGCGCATCGTGGAAGTCGGGACGGCCTACGGCTATTCGACGCTCTGGCTGGCGCTCGGCCAGCCGGCCGACGGGACGATCGTGACCATCGATCCCGACCGGGAGCGAACGGACCTGGCGCGTGGCTGGTGGCGCCAGGCCGGCATCGCCGATGCGCGCATCACCGTCGTCAACGCCCCGGCCCTCGAGGCGATCGGGACCGACCCGGCCCTGGCCGGCCCATTCGACATGGTCTTCATCGACGCGCTCAAGCCCGAGTACCTGGAGTATCTCGAGGCGCTCGTCGGTCGGCTCACACCCGGTGCCCTGATCGCCGCCGACAACGTCCTGTGGAGCGGCCGGGCGTCCGGGAGCCGGCCGGCGGCGGCGGACGACAGGAACGCTCAGGCGCTGCGCGACTTCGACGCCGCATTGCTCGACGATCCGCGGTTCGACGCCACGATCCTCCCGGTCGGCGACGGCCTGCTCATCGCGTCCTGGCGCGGCTGACGAGGGCAGGGTGTCGATCCGCGTCCGGGTCCGTCTCTTCGCGGTCCAGCGCGAGCTGGCGGGCGCGCGCGAGGTCCCGCTCGAGCTTCCCGAAGGCGCCGATATCGAGACCGCCTGGACCGAGCTCGTGCGGCACCATCCCGTGCTCGGACCGGGCCGCGCGTCCGTCCGGTTCGCGCGCAACGGCGACTACGCGGATTCCACGGCAGCGCTGGCGGACGGCGACGAGCTGGCCATGATCCCGCCCGTCTCGGGGGGCGATGGCGACGATGCGCGGGCCGGCGAGCCGGACGATCCCCGGGCCCGGCGCATCATCGAACTGCGCGAGGAGCCATTCGCGCCGGGGATCCTCGCCGAGCTCACCGAGGCACTCGCCATCCCCGAGGACGGGGCAGTGGTCGGCTTCCTTGGCCGGACCCGATCCACGGCCGGGACGCCCGCGCCAGGCCAGGAGGCGGAGGCCGCGCGACACGCCGGACGAGACGTGGAGTCGCTCGAATACGAGGCGCTCGCCTCGCTGGCCATCAAGACACTGAACACGATCGCCGACGAGATCGACACACGGTTCGGGGTCGGGCGGCTGGCGATCGTCCATCGGGTCGGCGAGGTGCCGCTCGGCCAGCCCTCGATCGCCGTGGTGACCGCTGCCCCGCATCGCGACCAGGCCTTCGACGCGGCCCGCTATGCCATCGACGAGACCAAGGCGCGCGCACCGATCTGGAAGGCGGAACGGTTCGCCGATGGCCACGTCTGGATCGGCCACCAGGCCCGCACCGGACCGGAACCGCAGGCGTGAGGCGGCCGCTCACCGGCCATACTTGCGGCAGACCTCCCGCGGCGCGCGTCCGGGTGGACGCCAGATGAGGTTCTGGGCATGACCTTCGATCGGGGATCGCTCGACCGCCTCGTCACGCGCGCCGACGCGCTGGCGGGTGCCTGGGGCGCCAGGGCTCGAGGCTCGACCACGGTCGGGCAGGAGCGCGCCATCCTCCGGCTGTTCGGCGTCTCGGGTCTCGATGCCAGCGGCCGTCCGCTCGCCGGGACCACGGTCGATCGCTGGCTGGCCGGCGAGCCGCGGGCACTCGGCAACGGGATCGCCCTGCCGTTCGCGATGGCGCTCCTCGAGTACGACCTCGAACCGCAACAGCTGGCCAGGGACGTCGCCTCGGGCGCGATCGATCTCACCCTCGAGAGCGAGCTGTTGCGCGAGCACGACCGGCGGGCCGTCGCCGAGGCCGAGGCCGGGCGTCTGGCGGCCATGGCGGTGGAACGCATCGACGCGCAACGCACGGTCCGGCGCGAGACGATCGCCATGCTGGGCGAGGCCGACCGACCCTGGCTCGGCGTGACGCTCCGCGAGCCGGACGTCGACGCCGCCATCGAGGAGGTCGCCGGGTTGATCGCCGCCGGGATCGACCTCATCCGGATCGAGGTGCCGATCGGTCGCGAGCTGGCCGACAGGATGATCGGGGCCGGGCTGGAGGTGCCGATCTGGCAGCCACGCGAGCCCCGACGCGGCGCTGCGAACCCGGCCTCCGAGCCGGCACCGTCGGGGAGCCAACGTGCCATCGCGCGGCTTCGCCGAGCGGTCGACCGAGCGGCAGCCAAGCGCCAGGCATATGTCCGGCTGGCGACCGTGGCGCCGGCCCTCGGGGCGCCGGAGGGCGCGGTGGTCGCCGCCTTCGAGCGGGTCGACCTGATCGCCTCGGACGCGATGGCCGAGATCGTCGGCAACGCCGTCGAGCCCGACCGGGCGCTCGCAGATCATGCCTTCGCCCACCGACTGGCGAAGCGCGCCGGGACCTCCATCCTGGTCGGACCGGGCCCACTCGTGGTCGCGCCCGACCTCTCCTCGGGCGTTCCATCCGACCCGGCGACCCGGGCCGGCCGGGCACTCGCGCTCCAGCTGCTCGGCGTGACCCTGGCCCGCGGTGACGGCCTGGCGGCCGACCAGATCGTCGTCGGCGCACTCACGCCGTGGCTGACCGATGAACCCTCACCGGGCGCGCGAGCGATCGCCGAGGTCGCCGTCCGCCGGGCGCTGTTCGCCGGTCATCCGCTCGGGTTCGTGGAGCCGCCCACCGGCACCGGCCGCTCCGTCCTGTGGTCGTACGTCCAGGCCGCGGCCGCCGTCCACGGCGGCGACATCGCCATGGTCCTGCGGTCCGGCGACGCAGGACCCGAGGATGTCCCGGCCTCGGCGCGTTCCGCCCGGGCCGCCGCCCAGGTTTCGACCGACGTGGCGGCCGCGTCGGCCCCCGGCAGCCTCACCGGCGTCGCGCTCGACCACGCGCGCGGGATGATCGACGCCGCGATGCGGACGCTCGACGGTCTCGCGGAGCACGGCTGGCGCACCATCGCCGGCGAGCCGCCGGGCGGGCCGCGTGCCAGATCGGCGGTGCGCGACGTCGTCACCGAGCAGACCGAGACCTTCGACCCGTTCGAATCGGCCCTCGGTCCGCGCGCCTGAGATCAGACCGCGACCGCATCGCGCTCCAGCGGGCGGCAGCGGACCGTCCGATCCCGCCATTCGAAACCCTCGAGCCGAAGCGCATTGGGGTCGTGCGCCTCGAACTCCTCGGCGAGCCATGTGGCGAACGAGATGTCGACATCGACCGGCAGCCCGATGAGCAGGTCGCGTGACGGCGCGATGAACAGACGCGGTCGCGGTCCGAACAGGCGCTCGATCGCGTTCGGGACGAGGATCGCCGTCGATGCCCAGCCATCGCGTGACTGGAAGACCGTCGTCGGCACGCCGCCGATGGGCTCCCCGACCAGGTCGTAGTCGCTCGCGTCCCGGGCGCGCTGACGCAGGTTCCGCAGCGCCCGTCGGGTCAGCGCCTCCAGGTCGACGGGCCAGTCCTCGAGCTGGCTGGCAGCGACCCGGGCGAACGCCAGGCCGAGATCGATCCCGAAGCCGACCGTGACGCCTGGTGGCACGAGCGCTTGCGCCGGCGGCTCGATCTCATAGGCAAACGGCCGGGCACGCTCGAACACGGGCAGGATGTCGTCTGCCACCTCGTCCCAGTCGATGCTGCGTCCGGCCAGGGGACCCGGCGACTGCCTGCCTCGACCGTTCGACATGCCGGCGATGATGCCGCGGCGTCATGCACGGGCAGATGGCCGTGACTTATCCGCCGCTTACCGCCGGCAGGATGTGGACGACCGCGCCGGGCGGGACCGGGGTGGCCAGCTCGGCCGGCGAGCCGTCGACGAACACGTTGATGTGACGTCGCAGCCGCGGCCCGGACTCGAGCAGCCGGTCGCGCACGCCGGGGACCGATCGCTCGAGGGCGGCGATGATCGCCTCGACCGTCCCGCCCTCGATCTCGTGACGCTTCGCGGTGCCCGGAAAGAGTGCCAGGAGCGACGCGGGCAGGAGGACGGTCGCCACCGTCAGTCGACGACCACGGCCTCGACGGCCCAGATCTCGGGCAGCGTGTCGGTGATCATCCGCCACGAATCGCCTGCATCGGCGCTGTGCCACAGCTGGCCCGTGCTCGTCCCGAAGGCGATCCCGACCGGGTCGAGCGTGTCGCGGGCCATGGCGTCGCGGAGGACCGACAAGTAGGCGTCGCGAGTGGGCAGCCCCTGGTCCGAGCGCGTCCACGACACTCCGCGGTCCCTCGTCCGCCAGACCGCGGCGTGCGCGTCGGGCATGAAGCGTCCCTTG
>DASYJV010000044.1:0-6582 GCA_035996105.1 Candidatus Limnocylindrales bacterium
AGCGGCGGGAGGGTGTCGTTGCGGCGGGCGTGCAGCTCGGCGCCCATCGAGCGCAGCGGTTCGATGATACGAGCGACCGGCCGGCGGCGCAACGAATCGTCACCGTCGAGGACGCACGTCATGGGCAGCCCCGCGAGCACCCCGCTCATGAGTCGAAGGCTGGTCCCGGAGTTGGCGCAGTCGAGGCGCTCCCGAGGTTCGCGCAGGCCGTCCACGCCCGGCGAGACCACCCGGTAGCCGACCGTCGGACCGACCCCGTCGAGCCGTTCGACCGTCGCACCCAGGGCGGCGACGATCCCGGCCGTCGAGCGGATGTCGGCGCCGTCGCCGGCGCCCTCGATCCGGCTCTCGCCGGTGGCCAGCGCCGCAAGGATCAGGGCGCGATGGCTGATCGACTTGTCGCCGGGGAGGCGGAGCTCGCCGCGCAGGCGCCGGCTTTGGCGCACGCGGGCGACTGGCCGGTCGGTCGAGGTCGACGCGCTCACGTCGTTCCCTGGTAGAGCCCACGGACGAGCTCGTGGACCGGGATGATCGACGCCATCATGTCGCGGAACTGATCGAGCGTGAGCTGCTGTTCGGCGTCCGACAGTGCCTGGTCGGGGTTGGGGTGGACCTCCACCATCACGCCGTCGGCACCGACCGCGACGCCGCCGAGCGCCAGGGGCTTCACCAGCCAGCGCTTGCCGGTGGCGTGGCTCGGGTCGACGATCACGGGCAGGTGGGTGAGACGGTCGAGCAACGGGACCGCAGCGAGGTCCATCGTGTTGCGCGTCGAGGTCTCGAAGGTCCGGATGCCCCGTTCGCACAGGATGACGTTGGGGTTCCCGGAGCTGACGATGTACTCCGCCGCCATCAGGAATTCCTCGACCGTCGCGCCGTAGCCGCGTTTGAGCATGACCGGCCGGGCGACCCGCCCGACGTCGCGCAGCAGGGAGTAGTTCTGCATGTTCCGCGTCCCGATCTGGAGGATGTCGGCATACTCGGCGACGATGTCCACCTGGCTCGGCTCCATCACCTCGGTGATGATCGGCAGACCGGTCCGTTCGCGCGCTTCAGCGAGATAGCGCAGACCCTGCACGCCGAGTCCCTGGAACGAGTACGGGGACGTGCGCGGCTTGAACGCCCCGCCGCGCAGGATCGTGGCGCCGGCCGCCTTGACCGCGTCGGCCGTCTCGAACAACTGCTCGCGGCTTTCCACCGAACACGGCCCGGCCATGATCGTGAGCGACCCATCGCCGATGACGGCGTCGAGCACCCGGATGACCGTGTCTTCGGGGTGGAATTCGCGCGATGTGAGCTTGAACGGCTGGCTGATCGGCGTCACCGACGCGACGCCCGGGAGATGCCCGAATCGCTCGATCAGGGCGGCCTTGCGCGAGCCGATCTCACCGACCACGGCCACGACCGTCCGCCCCGCGCCGACATGGTCGAACGGCATCAGCCCCTCGGCCAGGATCTGGCTCTTGACGCCGAGGATCTCGGCCTCGCTTGCGCCGACGGTCATCACGACGAACATCGTGCTCGTGTCTCCTCAGTCGGTCGTCCGGCACAAAACAAAAAAGCAGAGGTCTTGCCTCTGCCTCGTTTGCCCGACACGACCCGTGCCCCGGGTCTTATCGACCGGGAGCGATCATGCCGGGCATCGAAAGTAGAAGAAGTGATTCATGTGCGTCCACGGACCCTATCCACTGGGGCGCTCGATGTCAACGCGCTGCCGTCGACCGGCTGAGGTGCCCTCGCGTCGTGCGCGCGCGATGATCTCCTCGACGATCGTGCTCTTGGCGTCGGCGTAGTCCTGCAGGTAGGTCCACTCGCGAGCCGCAAGGTCCCGCTTGGCGCGCTCGTACAGGAGGCGCTCGTCATCGTGCGTACGGAGGCGATCGCGGAACGCCAGCATCCGATCGATCTCGGGAGAGCCGGCGCCGAAGACGTGCAGGTGGACGGCCGTGTCCGGCCCACGGAACATGCGGTGCTCGAACCAGTCCGGCTCGCGAATGCGCAGCAGATAGCCACCCGCTTCCATGGACGGGACGTATCCCGGCTCGTCGGCGGAGTCGGCGACCGCGAGGACGATGTCGATGATCGGCTTTGCGGCAAGCCCCGGGACGGAGGTCGACCCGACGTGCTCGAGCCGCCGCACCCGGTCGCCCAGGATCGAGCCGATCCGCGCCGACTCGCGCGCGTACAGAGTCGGCCAGGCGGTGTCGTAGTCGGCGAGATGGACCGGTCCATCGACGCGCGTCGGCTCCCCGATCGTGGCTCCCCGGAGCTCGTCATCGCGCCTCATGGGCCTGGTCCTCGCCTCCCAGCGTTCTGTCTCGGCGCGGCCCGACGCACCTGCCGGAGCGGCCCGACGCCCATGATAGGATTCCGGCCGCTGTCACCGTGGAGAGGTCGCATAGAGGTCTAGTGCAGCGGTTTGCTAAACCGCCATGTGGGGTAACCTGCATCGAGGGTTCGAATCCCTCCCTCTCCGCCAGTCCCGCCAGCATCGTGCGCCCGTAGCTCAGTGGATAGAGCGTTAGGTTGCGGACCTAAAGGTCGTGGGTTCGAGTCCCGCCGGGCGCGCCACTCAGACAGCTCGATGACCGGGGCATCCACGCACCACGAGGCTGCCATGACCGCCGACCCGTCCCCAGCCCGCGGCCACGTCGCCTTTCTCGGGCTCGGCACGATGGGCGAGGCGATGGCCGGCAACCTTGCGAAGGCGGGTTTCGAGGTCACCGGCTGGAATCGGACGCCCGGTCGTGCTGCGAACCTGGCCGATCTCGGTGTCTCGATGGCGGCCACCCCCGCCGAGGCCGTCACCGCCGTGGACATCGTGGTCATCTGCGTCTCGGACACACCCGACGTCGAGGCGGTCCTGTTCGGGACCGACGGCGTCGTCGCCGCGGCGCGCGCGGGAACGCTCATCATCGACTGCTCGACGATCGCCCCATCAGGCAGCTGGGACTTCGCCGCCCGACTCAAGGAGCACGGCCTGGCCATGGTCGACGCGCCGGTCTCGGGTGGGAGCGAGGGTGCCAGGAATGCGACGTTGACGATCTTCGTCGGCGGCGATGCGGAGGATGTCGAGCGCGCGCGTCCGGTCCTCAGCGCGATGGGCAGGACCATCACCCATGTCGGGCCGATCGGCGCCGGCCAGGCGGTCAAGGCGGTCAACCAGGTCATCCTGGCCGGCACGTATCTGGGCGTCGCGGAGGGGATCGTGCTGGCGATCAAGGCCGGCCTCGATGTCTCGCAGGTCGTCGGCGCGCTCGGCGGCGGCGCCGCGCAGAGCTGGGTCCTCGCGAACCGGAGTGGCCGGATGCTCGACAACGACTACCCGCTCGGCTTCAAGGTCGCACTCCACCGCAAGGATCTCGGGATCGCGCTGGACCTCGCCGAGCAGCTGGGTGCCGTCCTCCCGGTCAGCGCACTGGCGGCGCAGCTCGAGACCGGACTGATCGCCGGCGGGCACGGCGACGACGACATGTCCGCGCTGGCCCGCGCGATCCGCTCACTGTCCGCTCTCGAGGCGTAGGCCGCGCGCCGGCGTTTCGTATCCCGGGGCGGCGAGGCGCCTCCGCGCCAGGCTCAGTCGAGCCCGACCAGCAACATCGGGTCGCCCAGCTTGCCGTTGTAGCGCGGGCGGAAGCGCTCGACGTTGTACATCGTCGGCACGTCGACCCGCCGCGGCCCGAGTGCCGGATCGGGCAGGTTCGTATGCGCGTACTTGCCATCCTGGATGGCCATCATCCGACCGGTCGTCCCACCTTCGATCAGGTCCATCGCGATATTGGCGTAGGTCGTGGCCACGAGCGAGTCGAGCGAATCCGGCTCGCCGCTCCGAAGGTCGTAGGTCAGCTCGGACGCGAGCGTCTCGATGCCGGTCCGCTCGCGAAGCTCGGCGGCCAGCGCCTCCCCGACATTGGCCTTGTGCCGATGGCCGAACGCGTCTGCCCCACCGACATCGGTCATCTGCGCGCCCTTCCAGATCGCCCCCTCGGCCGTGATCACGAAGGCGTAGTGGCTGGGGTTGGCTGCGTGGTCCGCCCTGAGCAGCTCGGCCAGGGCATCGAGGTCGTACGGAGCCTCGGGGATGACGCACCGGGCGGAGGTCACGTACGCGGTGTAGAGCGCCGAGAAACCGGCATCCCGGCCGAAGATGCGGAAGACGCCGATCCGCTCATGGCTGCCCAGCGTGGTCCGCTGCCGGTTGATCGCTTCCTTCGCCCGGGTGATCGCGGTGGAGAAGCCGATGCAGTACTCGGTCCCCTGGACGTCGTTGTCCATGGTCTTGGGGATGGCCATCAACGGGATCCCGGCGTTCACGAGGACCTGCGAATACGACAGCGTGTCGTCGCCACCGATCGTGACGAGGACGTCGATACCGAGGGTCGCGAGGTTGTCGAGGACCAGCGGGGTCAGGTCGTAGACGCCGTCGGCCACGGCATATCGCTCGCGCTCGCGTTCGTCCATCCACGGCGGCAGACCGGTCGTCCGCATCTTCCGGGGGTTGGTCCGGGATGTATGCAGGATCGTCCCGCCGGTGCGCTCGATGGTCCGCGTGTTGGTGCGATCGAGGGGTCGCAGATAGGCCGGATCGGGGACGCCTCCGGGGCGCACGTGGGTCAGTCCCTCCCAGCCGCGGCGGATCCCGATCGCCTCGTAGCCGACCTCCGTCGCGCGGTAGACCACGCTCTTGATCACGGCGTTGAGTCCCGGGACGTCGCCGCCGCCGGTGAGGATCGCGATACGTTTGGCTGGTCCCATGGCGGGCGTCATGCTACCGCTCCGGCTCGGGCCGGGTGGGTTGCGGTTGGGTACCGGCCACCGGGTCCCGCTGGCCGGCCGGACGGGAGCCGTCTGCTAGAGTCGCCCCATGAACTACGAGCTCTTCATGGGCGAGGCACTCGCCGAGGCGGAGGCCGCATCGGCACGCGGCGAGCGACCCAATGCGGCGGTCGCGGTGGTCGACGAGGCCATGGTCGTCCGGGCCCACGATCGAGTCCAGGAGACCAACGACCCGACCGCGCACGCCGTCATCGTGGCGCTTCGAGAGACCGCGCGGAAGCTCGGCGCCGTGCGCCTCGCCGACGCGACGATCTTCTCGACCCAGGAGCCGTGCGCGATGTGCGTCGGGGCATTGCTCCAATGCGATGTGGAGGCGCTCGTGTTCGGCGTCGCCAACACCCGTGACGGGGCGGCCGGGACGGTCATCCAGCTGGCGCAGCACCCATCGCTCCCGCATCGCATCAAGGTCGTCAGCGGGATCCGCCGGGACGAAGCCGAGGCCCTGTTCGCCCCGCTCGCGACCGGCTGAACCCGGGCCCGGCGACAGCGCTCGCCTCGG
The DNA here is from genome assembly GCA_035996105.1 of Candidatus Limnocylindrales bacterium. Taxonomy (GTDB): domain Bacteria; phylum Chloroflexota; class Limnocylindria; order Limnocylindrales; family CSP1-4; genus SPCO01. Next base: position 5,336 of record DASYJV010000044.1, read on the forward strand.
CTCGACCGCCGACCGGATGGGCCGGGAGAGCCGGTTTGGTATCCTCTCCCGCGGAGAGGTGTCCGAGTGGTTGATGGTGCCGCTCTCGAAAAGCGGTGTGCGAAAGCACCGCGGGTTCGAATCCCGCCCTCTCCGCCACGTGCGTCGATCTGACGGTCCCTGGGGGCGTCAGCGCCTGTGCTCCTCGCGTACGCACCTCGGGTGCGCTTGCTCCGGTGCTCGGACGCTTCCTTCCCAGACCCCGCCATATCGACGCACGTCGTGCCCATGACTACGCTCACTCGGAGCACAGTTGCTCTTCTTCCCGGAGAGGTCGCCTAGTGGACTATGGCGCCGCACTGGAAATGCGGTTCGGGGCAACCCGTCGCGGGTTCGAATCCCGCCCTCTCCGCCACACCCATCCGGTCGCGGCATAAGGGGTATCCTTCCGGGGCCGTGCTAGGCGGGGAACTAGCGGTGCCCTGTACCTGCAATCCGCTATAGCAGGGCTGAATCCCCTCCCGAGGTCACCGTTCTCGGACGCCGCCCGACGAGCGACGTTGAGGACCGGGTCCCGCGCAGCGGCGAACCGCGAACCGTGTCAGGTCCGGAAGGAAGCAGCACTAAGCGACCATCGTCGGGTGCCGCGGAACGGCCTGGTCCGAGCCGCTCGTCATGGTGGGCACGGGAACGCCCTGGTCGACGGAGGGTGCACGGCAATCAAGCCCGCGCGTCCCATCGAGTCCCGAGGAGATCGGCGATCGCGACCGTCCCGCACCAGGCGCTTTATCGCCGTTGGCGTGCCCAGACATTCAGCGAGATCGTCGGCCAGGAAGCCGTCGTGGAAACGCTGCGGAATGCGGTCCGAGCCGAGCGGGTCAGCCACGCCATCCTGTTCGTCGGGCCCCGCGGCACCGGCAAGACCTCGCTGGCCCGGATCCTGGCCAAGGCGGTCAACTGCACGGACCTTCGGGACGGTGACGCCTGCGACGCCTGTGTCTCTTGCGTCTCGATCCGGGAAGGGACGACGCTCGACGTCGTCGAGATCGACGCTGCGAGCAACCGAGGGATCGACGATGTCCGCGGGCTTCGCGAGCGTCTCGTGTATCCGCCCGGTCAGCTGCGCCGCAAGATCTACATCCTCGACGAGGCGCACCAGATCACCACACCCGCCTGGAACGCGCTCCTCAAGTCGCTCGAGGAGCCACCCGACTTCGTCATCTTCATGTTCGCCTCGACCGAGCCCGCGGCGTTCCCGCCGGCCATCC
>DASYJV010000045.1:0-15008 GCA_035996105.1 Candidatus Limnocylindrales bacterium
TCCTCGGGGATGCGCGCGCGGCTCGGGTTCTCGATCGCCACTGCGATCACGCCCGACATCCTGCTGCTCGACGAGGTCCTCGGCACCGGCGACCAGACGTTCCGGGCCCGAAGCCAGGCCCGAGTGCGCGAACTGGTCGGCAAGGCCCGTGCCATCGTGCTCGTGACCCACGACCTGACCACGGTCGGCGAGTTCTGCAATCGAGCGGTCCTCCTCGAAAAGGGCCAGCTCATCGCCCAGGGCGACCCGGCCGAGATCGTGGCCCTCTATCGCGACCGCGCCGCGCGCCACAAGCTGACGGCCGAGGAGGATGCCAAGCGTTTCGCCAAGGTCCCGGAGCGCGCAGCGCGCTGACCGCCTCGCGGACGCGTCACGCTCGGCCCGCGTGCAGTCGGCCATACAGCGCGATGAGGCGCTCCACCCCGTCGTGCCAGGCGTACGGCCCCCGCGCCGCGGCAAGGCAGGCGGCCCGCCACGCCGCTCGCTGTTCCGGCGGGGCATCGAGCACCTCGCGGATCCCCGCGGCGATGGCCGATGCGGACGTCGGGTCGACGAGCACGCCGATCCCGGTCTCGCGGACGAGCTCCGACATCCCCGGCAGATCCGAGGCCACGACCGGGATGCCCGCGCCCATCGCGTCGTAGAGCCGCGTCGGCGTCGTGAGGCGGTGGTTCAGGGTCGACGGCTCGATGGGCATCACCGCGACATCGGCGGAGGCTGTCCACGCCAGCAGCTCGGCCGGCGGGAGACTCGCCATGAAATGGATACGATCGGCATGGGGGTGGCGCGCGGCCTCGACCACGACCCGGCTCTTCGCCTCGCCATCGCCGACCACCACGAGCGCGGCGGCAGGGACGTCGCCGATCGCGGCGCAGGCGAGCTCGATGCCGCGATGGGCCACCACCGCCCCGACCATGAGCGCGACCCGCTGTCCTGACCGCAGACCCAGCCGGTCGTGGAATCGCCGCTCGGGCGGTTCGGGCGGATCGAACGGGAGCGGTCCATTGGGCACGACCATCGGATCCCGCCCGAACGCCTTGCGGAGCTCTTCGGCGTACGGCCGGTTGACTGTCACGATCGCGTCGGCGGCGCGCGCCCACCCTCGCTCGCTCCGTGCCAGGAGGCGTCGCCAGAACCCCGGGAGGCGGGCGAACCGCGCCGACTGCGGGCCGATGTCGCGCGAGTCGTAGACGACATGGCCGCCCAGACGTCGGCGCAGCCGGAGCGCCACCGGGAGCATCACCAGCCCCTCGGCCTGCCAGATGTCGATCGGGGCGCCACGTCCGTCGGCCGCCGCAAGCTCGCGCTCGATGGCGGTGGCGATCGACCGCGTCCGAAGCAGGTAGCGAGCGGCCTGTGCCGCACGCCCCACGGTGTCGCGGAACCGGTCACGAATGCCGGGCCGTCGTTGGTGCCCCGCGCTGGCGGGCGGGAGCCCCGGGGCCGGGAGCCAGCCGAGCGTCCGGACCGGTGCCAGCCGGACCACCCGGTACCCCGCGTCCGTCTCGCGGGTCGGCAGGTGGCCGTCTGCCCGGGCGATGACGGTCACGTCGTGGTGCGCAGCGGCGAGGCTGGTGGCGAGCTTCCAGGACCGCGAGTCCATCGTGAACGGGTTGTTGAGCAGCAGCGCGATCCGCATCAGGAGGCCGCGGCCAGGCGGCGATAGAGATCGACCAGCCGGGCCTGCTCGGTCTCGGCGTTGTACCGATCAAGCGCGGCGGTCCGGGCCCGGACACGCAGCGCCCACCGCTCGTCGGCCGGCAGCGTCAGCATCGCGGCCATCGCATCGGCGAGCGCCTGGGCGGTCCAGGGCGTGACGACCGTCCCGACCCGGGCGCCATCGACGAGCGCCGCGACCGCCGTGCCCGCGGCGACCACCACCGGGACGCCCGCCATCAGGCTCTCGAAGAGCTTGTTGGGGATCGTGAACCGCTGGTTGACGGTCTTTGGCGGCGTGCCCACGAAGGCGACGTCCGCCCCAGCGGTCCAGGCCAGCAGTTCCTCCGATGGCACCGGCGGCAAGACCACGATCCGACCGGGCTCGGCCGCTGCCGCAGCACGCAGCCGCGGCTCCAGCCTCCCGAAGCCAAGGAAGACGGCGGTCAGCGGGAGGGTGCGCAGCGGGGCCAGGGCGAACGCATCCAGCAGCTCCTCGATCCCCTGGTCTTCGCGGAAGGCGCCCTGGTACAGGACGATCGGGCCATCGAGCCGTGCCTCCTGCGCGACCGCGGCGAGCGCGGTCCGGAGCCGCGTCGATGCCGGGGGTCCGGGCTCGTCCGGGTGCCAGCGCGCCCGGCAGTTCATGACGGCCACCGGCCGCTCGACGTGAAAGCGGCGGACCACCTCGTCGGCCAGCGGGTCGGTGACCGCGATCAGGGCGGCGGCATCGGCCATCCAGGTCCGCTCGCGACGGTAGAGATACGCCTTGATCGGCTTGGGCAATCGGGAGAGACGGCCCGATTCGATGTGCAGGTCGGCGACGTCGTAGACGAATCGGCCGCCGGATCGGTCGGCTGCCAGCCTGACCACGGGCAACGCGACCAGGGCCTTTGCGCTGTAGATGTCGGCCGGCGCGGCGGCGACCACGGCCCGCGCCCATGGTTCGACTCTCCGGCGATAGGCGAGGATCTCGGCGGCGCGACGGAGTGGCGCGCGGATGGCCTCGAGCGGGCCTGCGCCACGGGGCGCGAGGGCCGTGGCTTCGGGATCCAGCGCGAGCAGCCGTGACACTACGAGCCGGACGGGTCGTCGGAGCGCAGGCGGCTGGACCAGGAATGCGCTCGAGATACGCCGGTCGATCTCCGGGCGGACCACGCGGATCCCCCCCGCCAGCGTCTCGGCGGAGGCCAGGCCCACGCCGGGCTGCGCCACGACCACGACCTCGTGACCGTCGGCGGCGAGCGATCTGGCCGCGCGGAGCGTGCGGGAATCGTATTCGAAGGTATTCGCGGTCACGAAGCAGACCCGCAGCGCACGGCTCATCCGCGATCGGTCAGCGTCGACGGAGGAGGCCCCAGACGACGCCGAAGGCCGCCCCGAAGGCGAGCGCGCCGCGCCAGTCGAGCACGGCCTTGACCGGACCCTCGACGCGACCGGCGACGAGCAGGAAGACGCCGCTCGGTCGCTGCAGGATCGCCCGACCCGTGATCAGCGAGCCGACCAGACCCTGGTCGATGTGCGACTCCCGGGCAACGATCGAGCGTGCATAGCTCTGTGTCACGCGCAGATCGCCGGCTAGCGCCATCCCGATCCCGCCCATCTCGACCGAGACGCGGTCGGCCCGCGCCGCCACGATCCCGCCCATGCTCACGGCGATGTCGTCCGCCTGGGCGTTGACGATGCCGCCCTGACGAAGGTCGAGGCGGCGGGCCGTGACCGTGGTCACGCCGCCCTGCGTGATGCTCACCTCGTCCGCGTCGACGCGGTCCGCCCCGCCCTGACTGATCGAGACCCGCCCGGGTCGCGGGGTTGCCGAGGCCACTGGAGCGGCCACGCCGGCGGCCGCGGCGGCCGGCCGGCTGACAGGCTTCGGTGACGCGTTCGGTGTCGCTGCAGCTTTGGCGGCCGGCTTCGTCACGGTCGGCTTCGATGCCACGTTGGCGCCCGTCACGCCCGGCTTCGCCACGGTCGGCTTCGTCACCCGCGGCCTTGGCGCGGACGTGGCGCTCGTCGAGGCCGGCTTCGGGGCAGGAGTGGCGCGCGTCCGGGTCGGCGGCGGCGGGGTGGCCTGTCCGGCAGCGGCGGGATGGTCGGGGCTGGGGTCAGCCATCGGGTGCCTCGGTCGTGCTGGTGCGACGGCGGGATCGACCGCATTCGCGCTGGGTCCGGCCAGCCTGTTCCGGCCGTCGCCCGCCTCCGAGTATGGCCCAACCGGCGAGAACCCTCCCGAAGGGATTGGGGTATCCTCCGCGCGTACCGGGACCGGCCGCCGTCCGACCACATGACCGCGTACGTCTGAGGGGACGTTTCAGAACATGATTCGCCGACCGCTTGTCGCGATCGGGATGGTCGCCGCGGTCGTCGCCCTGGCAGGGACGGGATGGGCATTGACGAGCGGCGGCTCAAGCCCGACGAACCCGCCGACCGCCGCTGCCAGCCCGACGCCGACCTCCACCGGGACCGCCGGTTCGACGCCCACCGAGGCCCCGACACCGACCGCGATCCCGACGCCGACACCGGCGCCGACACCGCTCCTCGTCGCCGCGCCCTTGACCGGTCGGCTGGTGCCCCCGAGCGTCGCTGCACGGCATCCCATCGCGGTGATGATCGACGATCTCGATGCGGCCCGGCCGCAGTCGGGCCTGTCGTCGGCATCCGTCGTCTGGCAAGCGCCGGCTGAAGGCGGGATCCCGCGCTACATGGCGATCTTCCAGGAAACGGTGCCCGGGAGCGTCGGGCCCGTCCGCAGCTCCCGCTACTACTACATCGCGTGGGCGGCCGAGTGGCATGCCCTCTATGCCCATGCCGGTGGCTCGCCGCAGGCCCTCGCGACGCTGCGTGCGCAGGGTCAGGGACAGCTCGTCTACAACGCCGACGAATTCTTTCGCGCCGGCTCGTTCTTCCGGATCAAGACCCGTTTCGCCCCGCACAACCTGTACACCACGGGCGCGAAGCTGCGCAGCCTCGCCGGTCGATCGGGCGCGAAGGACCAGACCTACAAGTCCGCCTGGAAGTTCGCGCCTGATGCGCCGCTCGACCAGCGGCCCTATGGCGGCACGATCACGGCCGGCTACCCGGCCAACGTGGTCAAGTACACGTATGACCGGCTGACCAACACGTACCTGCGAACGGTGACCGGCGAGAAGAAGCAGACCGACCTCGCGAACGGGGTCCGGATCGCGCCGAAGAACGTGATCGTGATGCGGATGGCGTTCGGTCCACTCAATGACGGCCATCCCAACAAGAAGCGGCTCGAGGCCACCGTCGTCGGCAGCGGGTCGGCGTGGATCTCGACCAACGGGCGGACGATGCAGGGCACCTGGAAGAAGACCTCGCTGACAAGCCCGACGCGCTTCTATGACGCGTCCGGCAACGAGGTCACGTTGACCGTTGGCCAGACGTTCATCCAGGTCCTGACCCAGAGCGCGAGTGTCTACCCGTTCTCGTTCACGGCCGGGTCGGATCGGCCGCCGGTCTCGCCGTCGCCCTCGACGAAGTAGGGCCGCCGCCGGGTCGGCCCCGCGGGCGGGTGCCCACGCCGGCGTAGATCGCACGGGTCTCACGCGCGACGTCGGCCCAGGTTCGTGGAGCCGCGACGGCCCGTTCGCGCAAGGGCGTCGTCAGTCCGGCGTGGACCCGGTCATCGGCCCAGATCGTGGCCAGGGCGATGGCCAGCCGGTCCGCATCCCCCGGTTCGACCAGGAGGCCGGCCGGACCGATCAGCTCGGGGAGGGGCCCGACCGACGACGCGACCACCGGTGTCCCGCTCGCGAGGGCCTCGATGACCGGGAGGCCGGCCGCCTCGGAGACCACGGGGAGGATCGCGGCACGGGCCTCGCGGACCAGCCCGCCGAGCTCCTCGGGCGGGAGGCCAGGGGCGTAGACGAGCGCCTCGCCGATCCCCTTGCGGGCGGCCGCCCGCGCGATCGATGCGCGGTCGTCGGGGCTCGCACCGACGAGGAGGACCCGTGGCGGCCACGCGACGCCGGGCTCCAGCCCATCCGGTCGTGCCGCCGCGGCCAGCGTCGCGAGCGCTCGGAGCAGGGTCCCCAGATCGAGCCGGGCGTCGAACCGGCCGGTGAAGACGAGGTAGCGGCCCTCGATCCCGAGCCGGGCCCGCAGCTCCGCCACCGCTCGATCCGATCCCTTGGGTGGAACCAGCCCGAACCCTGCCCGTGGCGCGAGGGGCACGACATGGAGCCGTTCCCGGCGGACACGGAGCAGCCGTCGGGCCGCGCTCGCCGTGGCCTCGCTGCCGACCACGACGGCCGCCGCCTGGCGCACCTGCTGCGCCCGAAGCCGCTGGCCGAACCGGCTGGCCACCGAACGCTGGAAGAGGTGCGGAAGCTCCCACGGCGCCAGATCGAGCAGGGTCACCACGACCGGCAGACCGGACGCGAGGGGCAACGGCCCGCCGCCGACCGCGTGATAGACGGCGCCCGCGGCACCGCCGCGCTCCGCCTGCCAGGCCGAGCCGACCGACGCGCCACGCAGCAGGAACGGATCCACGGTCAGCGCGCCCGAGCGCAACAGCCGCGTGGGCGGCAGCTGGCGCCGGCCGACGACCTCGAGGTGGTGGTAACGCTCGGTCGCATCCTCCAGGTCGGAGCCGACCAGGAAGGCGAAGGATTCGCCGGCCAACGGCTCCGCATCGAACGCGCCGAGCAACCCGTCAAGGTACGCGGCCGCGACCGGCGCCCGATCCGGCGCCTGGAGCGGGCGGGTATCGAGGACGACGCGCATCCCGGGGACGGCCGGCGGAGTCGTGAGGCCGAGGCGCGCGTGGGACGGGCCGCTCACGACCCCATCACGAGCGTCTTGCCAGCCGCCGGACGGTCCGCCCCAGCTCCTCGATCCGAAGTTGGACGACGACGACCAGCGCCTCGATGACGATCCGCCGGCTCATCTTCGACTGGCCGACGCGGCGGTCGCGGAAGGTGATCGGCACTTCGCGGATCCGTGCCCCTGCCCGGCTCGCGCGGAAGGTCATCTCGATCTGGAAGACATAACCCCCGGCGTGGACACCGTCGAACGGCACCGCGGCGAGGGTCGATGCCCGCCAGGCCTTGAACCCGCCGGTCAGATCGCTCGGCGACAGGCCAAGGACGACCCGCGCGAACAGGCTCCCGCCACGGGACACGATCCGCCGACCAATGCCCCAATCGACGACCGCGCCGCCGCTCGTGTATCGCGAGCCGATCACGAGGTCCGCCATGTCGTCGGCGACCGGTGCGATCAGCCCGGGAAGGGCGGCCGCATCGTGGCTGAAGTCGGCATCCATCTGGACGATCGTCGTCGCCCCGCCCGCGAGCGCCACCCCGAAGCCATCGAGATAGGCGCGACCGAGTCCCTGCTTGAGGACGCGATGCCGAACCCGGACGCGCGGATCGGCCGCAGCGAGCGCATCCGCCAGCCTCCCCGTGCCGTCGGGCGAATCGTCATCGACCACGAGCAGCGTCGCCCCGGGGAGCGAATCGAGGATCGCTGCCGAGATCGGGCCGATGTTGTCCGCCTCGTCGTAGGTCGGCAGGATCACCCAGGTCCCGGTTCCCCGGGCGGGCGGCGGGTCCGCTGTGACAGCCGTCGAGGGCGCGGCGAGGTCGGTCATCCCGGGAAGTCTAGGGCGCCGCTCGGCCTACCGGACCCGGACCGTGACGACGCGCGTCGCTTGCGACGCCCCGATCGAGCTCGTGGCAGCGATGCGCGCCGTGTAGAGACCGGGTCGGACCAGCGCGCCGACCGCATCCCTGCCATTCCACGTCCAGCCATAGGCGCCGGCCGCGAACGGCCGGTTCGTCCAGATCGTGCGGACCAGCGTCGACCCCTGGTAGATCGCGACCGTGACCCTGGCCGGGCGCACGAGCGTCATCGTCGCGTGGTCGGTCTGGCCGACCCGCGGCACGAATGACGGCTTCAGCCAGGTGAGCGAGCGGATCGTCCGGTCGACCGTCAGGGGCAGCTGGCTGACGGTCCGGTTGCCCGCTCGGTCGAGACCGATGACCTGGAGCAGATAGCGGCCGTCCGCGACGATTCGCCCCCCACGATCCCGGCCGTCCCAGGACCAGGTGGCGGCCGTCGCCCCGCCGATGGGCCACAGGCGCACGATCCCGTGGCGCCCGTCGAGGAGACGCACCGTCCCCCGGATGGCCTCGTCACCGTGCATCGACAGGGTCACCCGGTCCCAATGCCCGTCGCCGTCCGGTGAGATGAAGCTCGAGCTCGCCGCCAGCGCGATCACGGCAGGTCGCCGGTCGACGGTCACGAGCCTGGTCGCCGATGCCTGGTTGTTGGAGGCATCCGCCGTCCAGATGGTGATCCGATACGTCCCGTCGGGGACGATCGCATTACGGCTGTCCTTGCCGTCCCAGGTGAAGGCCACGTGTTTGCCGATCGCACTGCCCTTGCGGACCGGTGCGCCCGCGATGCCGTTGACGAAGGGCTGCACGAGCCAGCCGAAGCTGATCTGTCCGCTGACGGTCAGCCGCATCGTCGTCGCGTCGGACCGGCCGGCGCCGCCGGGCGAGATGACCCAGGTGCTGAGCGAAGAAGCGCTGATCACGGGCGGCACCTTGTCGGTGATGAACTTGGACTTGAGCATGGCGTAGAGCTCGGGGCGGGCCCCGTCATAGCCGAGCGCCCAGATCCCGGCGCCCCGCAGGTTGTAGCGGTTGATCGCGTCGTACTTGAGACCGAGCGCCTGTGCGTCGTCGTAGTAGAGCTGGCGCCAGGGGTTCACGCAGCCATAGCTCGCGGTGCAGTTCTGTCGCCGATACGCGGTCCACGCCACGCCTTCGACGGGATCCCAGCGGCGGCCGTGGTCGGCGGCGTATTGCCGGGCGGTCGTGTAGATGACGCTCGCCGCTGGCCCGTACTTGGTGCCCGAGATGTTCCGCGCGTGGAGTGCGGCCGAATCGGTCGACCAGGCGCGGCCGTAATACGGGACGCCGAGGATGAGCTTGGAGGCCGGTACGCGGCGCACATACGACGCGATCGTGTCCGTGATGTCGTAGCCGGGGCCGCCCAGCGGCGCCACCGAGCCGACCGGACTCGAACCGTCCGTCCGGTAGTCGTAGCCCATGATCACGATGGCATCGGCCGCACCTGCCGCGGTCGCAGCCTCGATCGGGTAATTGCCGATCCAGCCGGTCGTATCGAAGGTCAGCTGGTAGCCCCTCGAGACCCGGTTGAGCTCGGCCCGGATCGAGCGCACCAGCGCGGTGAACTCGTCCGCGTAGGTCGAGACGATCGGTTCGAAATCGAGGTTGACGCCATCGGCACCGCGGTCACGCACGGCCGCCGCGATCTGGCGCGCGAGGTTGGCCCGCGCCCTCGGCGAGCCGAGCAGGGCTCGCTGCCGAGCGGCGCCGAGCGAGGTCCACGCGAAGCTCTGGACGGTCAGGACCACGCGGGCGCCACTGGCATGGGCAGCATTGATGACGCCGGTCAGCTTGGCGCTCGTCCAGCCGCTCCAGCCGACCGTCGGTGTTCCGTTGGGGTTGCGACGCTGGAGATCGCCGCTGGCGGCGGCACCCACACCGAAGTAGGCGATCGTCGAGAGCTTCTCCCAGTCGAGTCGGGTCGCCGGGTCGGCGAGCTGCCAGTAGGGCAGGAAGCCGAAGACCTCGCGCTTGAGGCCGCCGGGATCGACCGCGGCGGCGAACTCGAACGGGATGGCGGCAGATGGATCGAGATATGGCGTGTCCGCGGCGCCGACGGCGGGAGACGCGCCGGTCGGGAGCGCCCGATCCGGGGCTGGTGCCGGGACGGCCTTGCGGATCGCGTCACCGGTCAGCCGTCCGGCCGGGAGTTGGATCGGCCGCACCCCGCCGACCGTCCAGCGGTCACTCACCCGCGGCTTGAACGGGATCGTGACCCGGTCGCCGGCGCGGAAGACCGTGGTGTCCGCCGCGTGGGCCATCGCTTCCTCGTACTGGATGGATGGCCGCGGCGTGTCACCGGAGCCGGCGTCGGCGATGGTCGCCGCGTGCAGCTCGACCGGTGGTGCGCCGGCGGCGAGCAGGACCAGGCCGGCGGCGAGCGCGATGGCGCGCGAGCGAGTGGATACCGAACGACGGTCGAGGCGATGGGTCATCGGACTGCCCAGCCTCGCGGCGGCTCGACGCTCGGTCTAGGGGCCGATGGTCCCGGTCAGGGATGGTACGGGGTGGTGCGGTGCGGTCCGGTGCGGTCACCGGACGGCCGGCGCTCGATCAGTGGAGCCGGTACGACTGGAATGTGTTCTGAACGCCGCGCAGGCTATCGAGCCCCTTGATCCGGATCGAGACGATGCCGGAGTGGCCAGCTGGCTTCATCCGAACAGTGGCCCGGTAGATGTTGGTCGCGACCTTGGTCATCCTGACGCTCCAGGCCTTGACGCCGGGCTGATAGCCGAACAGCGTGGGGTTGACCGCGAGGGTCTCCGCCGACGTGACCGTGTAGGTGATCCATTGGCCGCGGCCGGGAGTCGCATCGCTTGCCCGGATCGCGAAGGCGTCGGCCTGGAAGCCGACCACCTGGCTCGCGGTGAGCGTCCCATCGGTGGCGGTGACGACCGAGGTGTACAGTCCGCGCGGCAGCAGCGCGCCGTCGGTCCCGCGACCATCGAAGACCCACGTGACCGTCCCGGCGGCCTGCGCGGCATCGGTCAGATGCGTGACGACGACGGCGCCGGCGGCGTTGCGCACCGTCCAGTTGACGGTCATCGGGCGCGCGAGCGTGAAGGACAGGGTGGTCGTCGGGGCCAGCGTGTCAAGATCGTGCGGGAAGAAGAGCGTCCGGGAGGCCAGGACGGACCGCAGCGCGCCGATGACGTTGACGGTGCGGTCCAGGGCGGGACCGATGTTCCCCGCCGTGTCCTGGGCGGCGATCCGGAGCGTGTAGACGCCGTCGGGCACGTACGCGCCGGCGGTGTTCCGCCCGTCCCAGGCGACGGTCGTCGGGCCGGTGCCGTTGGCGACCGACCATGTCCTGACGAGGGCGCCCCCCGCGGTGAGGGCCTGGGCCACGATGGCACCGGGCTCAGGGTTCGTCGCGGCGACAGCCACGGTGTCCCGAACGGCGTCGCCATTCGGGGAGAACCACTGGGTGACGGTGTCGGCCGGGGTGAGCGCGACCAGCGTCGGAGCGGCCGTGTCGACCCGGACCGAGGTGGTGACCGTCGCCGAGGTGTTTCCCCAGGGGTCGACGCCGACAAGGCTGACAGAGTAGGTGCCGTCGGCCACCGGGCTACCCGCGACGCGGCCATCCCACGGGACGAGAAGGGTGCGGCCCGTCCCGGTCCTCTGGAACAGGACGGTCGCGGCGGAGTCCTGCACACGAAGCGTCCAGTCGGCCGACTCGGTGAACCGGGCGGTGATGGTGGCCTGCTCGGCACGGCCATCGCCGTTGGGTGAGACCGGGCCGCCCGCGTCGATGCCGCGGACGACCGGCGGTGCACTGTCCCGCGCGGCGAGGTCGGTCGCGACCATGTAGCCGGTGATCGACGGGTCGTCGAGACCCTGGACCTGGACGAGCGCCGCACCGCCCACGGTCGACGCCGCGCTCGGCTGGGCCACGATCCGAAGCCGCGTGCCGGCGGGAAGGGCAGCAACGGGGGCCGCCGTCGTATCCGGGCCGCCATAGACACCGGCACCGGCCGTCGCGACCGACGCGTTGCCCGGGACGACCAGCTTTGCCGGGTCGAGGCTGGTGTCGCCATAGCCGGCCGAGGTGACCTCATCGGTCGTGACCCCGATCGCGCCGATGGCGAGGGAGCGCCAGTACCCGGTCGTCGGCGTCGTCGGATCCTGGTAGATCGTCGCGCCCGGCGTTCGCACCGACGGGAAGCTCGCGACGTGGCCATTCTGGTTCGGCATCGTGCGCCACATGTTCTCGATGGTCTGGTGGGTCGTGAACAGCGCGCGCACGGTGGACTCGATGCCCGTGTGCCCCTCGGCGATCACAGCTGAGGCGCCCGCCGTGAGAAAGGCCGCGGCATAGTTGTCGGCCCGCTGGCGGGCCACGCTGACGGTCGGCTCGGGATTCCCGGGCTCAGAGTTGCCCGAGGCGTAGCAGAGGTGGTTCAGCAGCACGATGGCGCCCGGCGCAAAGGCCAGGGTCGCGATCGAGGGCTCGCCGTAGTAGACGTTGTTGTAATCGCCGGCGCCGGCCGTCGCGTTCAGGCCGAAGCCATCCTTGGTCGTGTACTTGGCGTCATTGCCATACGGGCTCGGCCAGCCGTTGCCGTGACCGAAGTAGATGACCACCGAAGCTCCGGCGACCGCGGCCTTGACCCGCGCCCACGTCGCGTTGGGGCTGTAGACCTTGACCACGTTGGAGGTGTGCTTGATCGCCTCTGCGTACGCCACGTCGGCATCGGCCCGATAGCTGGCGGTCACGCTGTGCGTCGCGCCGACGATGATCACGACCTTGGGATCGCCTGCCGCGGCGGAGACCGACGGGACGATGACGCCAAGGGCGGCGATGAGGGCGAACGCGAGGGCGGCGGCGGATCTGCGCAAGAGGGGGACTCCGAAGCTGGACGAGGCGGGGTTCTGCCGCTCCAGAGTCGCAATGCAGGCTGACCCGCTCAATCGCGGGATGGTCCCGTCGTGGCTAGGCCCTTCGGGTCCGGTGGGTGGGGAGCCGTGCGGCCCGGTGCAGTCGCGATCAGGTGGCGCTGTCGCGCAGCTGCACCACGAGTCGGTCGAGCGGGGGGTTGGCACCGTCACGACCGGACAGGATCGGGCGTCCGTCCGGGGTTTCCGCGACCGTCGGCCAGGCGACCGCGACGGCTGGATCGTCCCACGCGAACCCGAGCTCGTCGGAGCCGTCGTATTCGTTGGTGACGAAGTAGATCAGCTCGAGCGCATCGAGCGCCAGAAAGCCGTGCGCGACCCCGGTCGGGATCACGACCCATTCGTCGGCCCCCAGCTCGCGGGTCTCGATCCTCGGGTCCGGACCCGTCCCGTCAAGGAGCGGCCGGATGTCGACGAGCGCGACGAACGCCCGGCCGCTGGCGACGATCCAAAGGTCGTCCTGGCGGCGATGCAGGTGAAGACCGCGGAGCACGCCCGCAGCGGAGCTGGACAGGTTGGCCTGGACGAAGTCCTCAGCCGGGAAGTCGGTCGATCGCCACAGCTCGCGGAAGGAGCCGCGCGCATCGCCATGGCGGACGATGGCGCCGTAGCTGACCCCTGGCAGCGCGGATGGCGGCCGCGTCTCGTTCACGCGCGGGTCCGCGAGCGCATGAGCGCCGGGGCATAGTCGGCCATGGCTGCCGGCCATGATCGAAGCGGCTCGCCGGACGGCAGGGGCGTCGGAGCAAGGACCCCCCAGCGCGGAGGCCGCGACGGCCGTTCCCAGGTCGATGCCGGGACATCGACGACCTCGACGTCCAGCCCGGCCCGGGCGACGACATCTCGCGCCCAATCCGCCCGGGACGCGAAGGGCAGGTTGACGAGGTGGTGGATCCCGGCGATGGCATCATCCGCCAGCAGCTCGACGATGGCCTCGGCGACGTCGGCGGTGTAGGTCGGCGTGCCCCACTCATCGCCGACCGCCCGGAGGGGCTCGCCGGCGGCGCGTGCCCGTTCGGCGGCATCGAGGATGCGGCTCGGGAAATCGCGACCGGGCGCTCCGAACAGCCACGCCGTCCGGGCGATCCCCAGGCTGCCTGCCCTGCCTCCCCCGGCCTGGGCGAAGGCCGCCGCGGCGAGCCGCTCCCCCTCCGCCTTCGAGGCCCCGTACGGGTTGCCGGGTGTCGGCAGGTCGGTCGGGAGATATGGCAGACCGTCCGTCCGGCTCCCATCGAACACTTCGTTCGTGGACACGATCAACAGATCCGTCCCACGGGCGGCGCAGGCCTCGGCGAGGATCCCGGTTGCGACACCGTTCCGTCGGCGCGCGAGCTCGGGGTCAAGGGCGCAGCCGTCGACGTCGGTCCAGGCCGCCGCATGGACCACCACCTCGGGCCGGTCGGCGTCGAGGCGGGCGCCGACGGCGTCGGGCGCGTCCAGGTCGAAGGCGTCACGCCGCCAGGCGATCGGCCCGCTCGGGCCGGTGAACGGCGCATCCGCGAGTGCCGCGACGAGATCGCTCCCGAGCCGGCCGCCGGCGCCAGTGACCGCGACCCGCATCAGTCGACGGAGGAGGCCGACGGCGTGGCCGGGGCGGCCTGACCCGTCGCCAGCCGGTGGCCGTACTGTCGTGCGTACCAGCCATCCCAATCGCCCGAGCGCGCCGCCCGCCACCACGCCTCGTTCGCGCGGTACCAGTCGATGGTCCGGGCCAGGCCCTCCTCGAACGAGGTCCTGGGCTGCCACCCGAGCGCGGTGAGCTTCGCGCCGTCCATCGCGTAGCGGCGGTCGTGGCCCGGCCGATCCTCGACCTGCATGACCAGCGACCACGGCTTCCCGAGATGCTCGAGGAGCAGCGCCACGACATCGCGGTTCGTGCGTTCGGTCGGTCCGGCGATGTTGTACGTCTCACCCGCCGCACCGTGGCGGAGGACATGGTCGATGGCGCCGGCATGGTCGGAGACATAGAGCCACTCGCGACGCTGGAGCCCGTCGCCATAGAGCGGCAGCGGCTTGTCGTCGAGCGCATTCGTGACGAACAGCGGGATGAGCTTCTCCGGATGGTGGTACGGGCCGTACGTATTGGAGCCGCGGGTGACCACCGCGTCGATGCCGTGGGTGATGACGTAGCTCCGCACGAGCAGCTCACCGGCGGCCTTGGCCGCGGCGTATGGGGATCGGGGGGCGAGCGGCGCCTCCTCGGTCGCGTGACCCGCGTCGACCGAGCCGTAGACCTCGTCGGTCGAGACCTGCAGGAAACGCGGATGACCGGGCGCTGCGCGACACGCATCGAGCAGGACATGGACGCCGATCACGCCGGTCGCCAGGAATGCCTCGGGATCGAGGATGGACCGGTCCACATGCGACTCGGCGGCGAAGTTGACCACCCCATCGGCCGCCGCGACGAGCGGCTCCACGACCGCCGGATCTGCGATGTCACCGCGCACGAACTCGAACCGCGCGGCCATCTCCGGGTCGTCTCGGATCGGCGCAAGGTTCGCCTCGTTGCCCGCGTAGGTGAGCTTGTCGAGGACCGTGATCCGGGTCCCGTCGCGCCGTCCCAGGACGTCCCGGACATAGCACGAGCCGATGAACCCGGCGCCACCGGTCACCAGCAGGCGGTCGAACCGCTTGGTCTCGGGCACGCCTCAGCCGACCTGACGCGTCGCGGGCGGCGGCAGGCGTCCGGCGGCGTCATCCGCGGCGGCGAGCTCGGCGGCGCGAAGGAGCGACGGCACGGTCCCGGCATCGGTCCAATGGCCCTCATAGACCGGGCTGTAGAGACCGCCGCCG
>DASYJV010000046.1:0-6404 GCA_035996105.1 Candidatus Limnocylindrales bacterium
ACGCTCGAGGAACCGGTGCGCCCGGAGGCGGGCCCGAACGGCGCCGCCGGCGCCGGATCGGTCCGCACGTCGGTCGTGCCCAGGACCGCGCTCCTGAGCGGCGGGGCGGCGCTCGTCCTCGTCGTCGTGGCGTTCGTATTGGCGTTCGGGTCGGGCCAGTCCGGGAACGTCGCCGTCGAGGGTGCGCTGCCATTGGGCAGCCCGTCGGCGAGCGGACAGCCATCGCGCGAGGTCGGTAGCGTGCGAGTCGTGGTCGTCGAGATCGTCGGCGCCGTCGATCGACCGGGTGTCTTCAGACTGCCGGCCGGGTCCCGGGTCGGGGACCTGGTGGCGGCGGCCGGCGGATACGGACCGCGCGTCGACGCTCGCCGCGCCGAGCGTGACCTCAATCTGGCGGCCCCGCTCAAGGATGGCGATCAGATCCGGGTCCCGAGCCGCGACGACGCGGCCACAGCGCCCGGACGCTCCCCTGGTCCGGGATCGGGCGGTGGCCCGGCACCCTCAAACGGTGCACCGGCCGGCCCGATCGACCTGAACCGGGCGACCGCGGCCGAGCTCGACGCATTGCCCGGGATCGGGCCGGTCACGGCCGCCAAGATCATCGCCTCGCGCGACGAGCAGCCATTCGTGGCCGTGGAGGATCTGCGGACCCGGAAGCTGCTCGGCGAAAAGGTGTTCAGCCAGCTGAAGGACCGCCTGGTGGTGCCCTGAGGTGGGACGCAGCAGCCGTCTGGCGACGGGCGCCATCATCGCCGCTGTCGCTGCCGGACAGGTCGCCCCTGGTCACCTCGCTGCGGGCGTGGCGCTGGCCCTGGCGGCGATCCTGCTCGTCGGTGCGACCATCCCGCGCCTCTCGGCGCGCTCGTTGCTCCCCATCGCGCTTGGCGCCGCACTCATCGTCCTTCGACTGGCGCTGATCCCGGCGGCGCCCACGGCGCCGGACGTGCCGCCGGCCGGACGCGGTCCATGGCATCTGATCGTCGAAGCCGTCGGATCACCGCACGACGGACAGCAGCCCGCGACACTCGTGACACGGCCGGAGGACGGCCCGCGCCTCCGCCTCGCCGCCACGCTCCCGATCTACCCGGCCGTGGTCCCCGGCGATCGGGTCGTCGTCGACGGGCCGATCCGTGGGCGACCGGACTCGCCGTACGGCGAGTACCTCCTCCGCATCGGCGCGGTCGGGACCCTTGCCTCCCGGACCCTTGCCGTCGAGCCGGCTTCGGACGACCTCGGCCATCGAATCGAAGGTCTGCGCCGTGGCGCGGGCGATGCCCTGACGGTCGTGCTCCCGGAACCCGAGGCGGGTCTGGCGGCCGGCATCCTCATCGGCCTTCGTGACCGTGTCGACCGCGATCTGGCGGCAGCGTTCACGACGGCCGGCGTAAGTCACGTGGTAGCGATCTCCGGCTGGAACATCGCGATCGTGGCGGCGGCGATGGCCAGCGTCACGGGTCGGCTCGGTCGTCGACGGCGGTCAGTCGTGACCATCCTCGGGATCGTGACGTACGTGGCGTTCGCCGGCGCCTCGGCATCGGTGGTTCGTGCCGCACTCATGGCCGCGGTCGTGCTGCTCGCTCGCGAGACGGGACGCGCGGGTCGCGCCGCCGCAGCCCTGGGCTGGGCAGCCACGCTGCTCCTGGCATCGGACCCGCACCTCATCGATGACGCGGGGTTCCAGCTGTCCTCGCTCGCCACCGCGGGGCTGATCGCCTGGGCCACACCCATCACAGCCTGGATCCAGGCGCTTGGACGGGGGCGGCTGCCCGGGTGGTTGGCCGAGAGCCTGGGGGTCTCGCTCGCTGCACAGGCCGCGACGTTGCCGATCATCCTGGTCTCCTTCGGCCGGCTGGCCCTGTTGTCCCCACTCGTGAACGTCGCGGTCGTGCCCTTGGTGGCCCCCGCGATGGCGGTCGGGCTCGTCGCCCTGACCGGCGGGATCGCCGCGCTGGCAGGCGCTCCACCGATCGTTGGCGCGATCCTCGCCACACCCGGCTGGGTGATCCTGCGAATCCTCGTCGCGGTCGTCGACGCCGCGGCCGCGCTGCCATTCGCGAGCGTCACCCTGGCGCCGCCACTGGACGTCATTACGGCGGCGTGCGCGGGCGCTGTCCTCCTCGTGGTCTCGTGGAGACGCCGGCGGTCGAGGTCGATGGGCCGGTCGCCGAGCCCTGCCGTCCAGCCCCGCCCGACCGCGCCGGAACGCCCGAACCGACCCGCCGCCACGCACGGCGGCCCGCACGGTGGCCGCCTCCATCGCGCCGGGGTCGCGAGCCTGGTCCTGGCGGTCGCGGTCACCGGGGCCGTCTTCGCCGCGCGGCCCGCCGGGTTCGCCCGAGTGTCGATCCTCGATGTCGGTCAGGGCGACGCCATCCTGGTGGAAGGCTCGCGGGGCGGTCGGTTGCTGGTCGACGGTGGGCCGGACCCCGAGCGGCTGCTCGTGGCTCTCGACCAACGGATCCCGCCCTGGGATCGACGGCTCGATGCCGTCGTCCTCAGTCATCCACACGAGGATCATGTCGCCGGCCTCGCCCTCCTGCTGGAGCGATATCACGTCGATCGCGTGTTCGAGCCAGGGATGCGCGGCCCGGGGCCGGGCTACGCCGCGTGGCTTCGCGACCTGGCCGCGGCCCCGGCCCTGGTTCGGCTGGGCCTTGCGGCGGGTGACCGGCTCGCGGTCGACGAGATCGGGCTTCGCGTCCTGTGGCCGATCCGAGGCCAGGTCCCGGCGCTCCCACCCGACGGCGGCACCGGGATCAACAACGTCTCGGTCGTCCTGCTCGGCCAGGTCGGGGACAGGCGGTTCCTGCTGATGGGCGACGTCGAGGAAGCCATCGATCCGTCCCTGCTGGCCGATGGGCTCCCCCGGGTGGATCTCCTCAAGATCGCCCACCACGGCAGCAGGACCGCGACGACCGAGGCGTTCGTCGAGGCGGTTCGGCCGGCCGTGGCGGTGGCATCGGCCGGCTCCGGGAACCCGTATGGCCACCCCGCGAAGGCGACTTTGGATCGGCTCGCCGCCTCGGGGGCCAGAGTCCTTCGCACCGACCTCGACGGGACGGTGGTGATCGGGTTCGAGGCCGGCGGGATGACCGTCGCCGCGGAGGGCGGTCGCAGCGCGGCGGGGCCGTCGCCGTTACGGGCGATCGAACCGACGACGCCGACCGCCACGAACCCGGGCGCGGTTGCCGCCGTCAGGGCCGCGCCCTTCCTGTGCGCGATCCCGGCCGTCGCCATCGTCCCCGGGCGCGTGCCGGCTCCAACGCCCGCGTCGCCATCGCCGGCCGGCCGCCACCGTGCCCCGGTCGCCGTTCGCGATGACATTGATGCGCCATTGGGGCTCCCACCCGGGCTGCCGCCCTCGCGGAACGCCTCAGGCGTGGCCCGGGTCCGGCGCCGCGCGCTCGGGTGAGACCGGTCAGATCGGTGTCGCGCGGTCCCGTTGCCCGGTCGGCGCCTGAGGCGGTGGTCCCGCGGTGCAGCTCGCGGCGGTGGCGCCGCAGCTGACGAAGACGGCCCGTACCGTGCCATCGGCGAGGGTCATCGCGACGACCGAGCCGCCGCTGAGGACGGGGATCTGACCGCCGTCGACGTTCCGAAGATCCGGCACGTAGATCGCCGTCGAGGTGATCGTCGTGTGGCCCGGGGCGAACTGGTCGAGCCAGCGCGCTCCCGTGGCTGCATACATCGGGCAGCGATCGCCGCAGGATGCCTGCTCGCCGACCTGATAGCCGTCGATGACGTGTGGCTGGCTGGGGAAGAACCGGAAGGTGAACAGGGCGGCCACCACGAGCACCACGAGCGCGATCGGAGCGAACGGGTTCGAGACGAGCGACACGACGCGGTTCACGGCTTCCTCATAGGTCCCGGGAGCCTAATCGTGGCATCGCCCGCCCGTCCAGCCACCACCCGGTCGTCAGGTACCATCGGGACGATGACGGTGCCTGAGCGGTGATGACGGTCCCGCTCGCCTACTTCTACGGTGACGATGAGCTCGCCGCCGCCCGTGCCGTCGATCGGTTCGAGGCCGCGCTCGCCGCGGACAGCGGTGCCCCGATGGAACGCTGGATCGTGCGGGGAGAGCGCAACCAGGCGGTCAGCCTCATCGCCGGTCTCACCGAGCGTGTCGCCACGCCGGTCATGTTCGGCGGCGGGACCCTGGCGATCGTCTCCAACGCGGGCGCGCTCACGGTCACGAACGAGCACCGCGACGCCCTTCTTGGCGCGATCGCGCTGGTCGCACCCGGAAACGGTCTCGTCGTCCTCGAGGCTAGTCAATCCGGCACGAAGGAAGCCTCGCAGAAACGACTGGCCGAGGCGATCAGGGCCGCGGGCGGGTCGGTCCGCGGCTTTCCGTCACCCAAGGGTGGCGCCCTGGCCGGCTGGATCGAGGCCGAGGCGCGCGAACGGGAGCTCACCCTCGCCCCGAAGGCGGCCCAGGCACTCGCGCAGCGAGTCGGGGGCTTCGTCAACGAGCCGGACGCCGAGCGCCGCCACCAGACCCGGATGGCCTCGATGGAGCTCGACAAGCTCGCCCTCTACCGTGGCAGCGAACCGATCCGTCCCGAGGACGTCCATGCCCTCGTCGCCGAGGCCGTCCCCGGGTCGCTCTGGGCGTTCGGCGACGCCGTCGGCCTGCGTCGCGTCGACCACGCGCTCGAGCTCCTCGACGGGCTGCTCGCGACGACCCCAGAGCCGGTCCTGCTCGCGGTCCTCCATCGGCGCGTGCGCGAGCTCCTCGAACTCGGCGATCGTCTAGCAGCCGGGGAGCGGCTCCCGGCTGCGGCGAAGGCGATGGGCATCAACAGCGGATACCGTGCCGACCGGCTGCTCGAACAGGCGAAGAGCTGGACGACGGACGAGCTGAGCGCGGCCCTTGACGGGCTGGTCGACCTCGATGCGATGGTCAAGGGCATGCCCGGCCAGGAACGGGGGGACGCGCAGCGACGGCTGGCGTTCAGTCTGTGGGTCGTAGATCACGCTGGGGGGAAGCGGCGGCGATCCGCCTGAGCCTCAGTGGCCCGACGACCAGGCCTGCTCCTGGACGACGAGGTCGCTCTCGATGGCGAAGACGCAACGGCCCTCGCCGAGATCGAGCATCTCGATGAGGTCCGGGTCGATATAGAGCTGCGAGCAGTCCTCGCACAGGCCGCCCGGGATCCCGAAGCAGAGCCGCTCGCTGCGATCGGGCAGGCGGAAGGTGGTGTCGAACCGGGTCGTGATGAGCCGGCGGGCACAGGCGGGACAGCGATCTCGAACGGCGGGCATGCCCCGATGCTAGGAGGCGCCGTCTCCGGGAGGCATGACCCGACGGTACTGCCCACCCCTTACGGGCGGTGGCTTGTCTACTGGACGCTGAGAATGGTCTTCGCCTCGGACCAGTGCTTCTCGAGGCCGTAGTAGTCACGTTCCGGTGGCGTGAAGATGTGGACGATGACCGACCCGAAGTCGACCAGGACCCAGTGGGACGCCGCGGTCCCCTCCCGCCCGATCGGCTTCGTCTTCTCGTCGCGCAGGCTGCCGATGATGCCGCTGGCGATGGCTTCGAGCTGCCGCTCCGAACCGCCCGAGCAGACGATGAAGTAGTCGGCCATCGTCGTCAGACCGGCCAGGTCGAGCAGGACGATGTCGGCGGCCTTCTTGTCCTCGGCCAGCTCGACGATGCGCCGCGCCAGCTCGAGCGGCGGCCGCTCGGTCGCCGGGGCCGCCTTGGTGCGCTTGGGCAGACCATCGGCGCGCGGCGTCTTGGCGGGATCGGCGGGCAGGACGGGTTCGGTCACGTTCGAAGGTTCCTCCGGGGCTGTTGGTACAGGCCATGGTCGCCGATATATGCCGCGACCGCATCCGGGACGAGATAGCGCAGCGACCGGCCGGCCGCCGCCCGGGCCCGAAGCTCGCTTGCGGAGAGACGCAGGCGGGGTCCGTCCAGGAAGGTGGCGCGGTCGGCCAGATCGGGCAGGTGTTCGGCGAGGAAGCCGGGGCCGGCCTCCGGGTAGCCGTCACGTGGCGCGACCACGACCCGGGCGAGCTCCAGGATCCTGCGTGGCTCGCGCCAGGCCATCAGGCCAAGGAACGCATCGGCCGCGAGGATCAGTGTGAGCCCGGCCCGAGCGTCGGTCCCGGAACGAGCGGCCCGGAGCGCTTCCAGCGTGTCGACGGTGTACGAGGGCCCGGCGCGCTCCAGCTCCAGCCGGTCCACGCCGAATCGGTCATTTCCCGCGATGGCCAGCTCGAGCATCGCCAGCCGGTGCTCAGCCGGAGTGATCTGCTGACCCGGCTTGTGCGGCGGCTGACCTGCCGGGACGAAGACGACGCACTCCAGACCGAGCGTCTCGGCGGCTTCCTGGGCGACGGCGAGGTGGGCGAGATGGATCGGGTCGAAGGTCCCGCCGAACACCCCGAGC
>DASYJV010000047.1:0-4576 GCA_035996105.1 Candidatus Limnocylindrales bacterium
GGCCGGGCTCATCATGACGACGATCGTGCCACAGGCGTCACCGCGATGCGGCGTCCGTCCGCTCGATGATCAAAGGAGCCGGCGTGGCCTCCGACCGAGCGCTACTCTGACGGTGACGCAATGTCGAAGGAGTGCCGATGCGACTCGAGGGCAAGGTCACGATCATCACCGGCGGCGGCGGTGGGATGGGCCGAGTCGCGGCGCTTTCGTTCGCGGGCCATGGCGCCAAGGTCGTCGTCGCCGAGTACAGCGAGTCGGCCGGAACGGAGACCGTCGAGCTGGTCCGCGACGCCGGCGGCGAGGCGACGTTCGTCAGGACCGATGTCTCCAAGGAAGCCGACGCGAAGGCGATGGTCGACCATGCGCTCGCGACCTACGGCCGGCTCGACTGTCTCTACAACAACGCCGGCGTCATGCCCGAGGCCGATCACTCGGTGATCGACACGGCGGTCGAGACCTGGGATTCGGTCATGGCGGTCAACGTCCGGGGCGTCTTCCTCGGCTGCAAGTTCGCCGTGCCGGCGATGATCGGCGGCGGCGGCGGCTCGATCATCAACATCTCGAGCTTCGTGGCGCTCCTCGGGTGCAGCGTCCCACAGGACGCCTACACCGCCTCGAAAGGTGCCGTGCTGTCGCTGACGCGGAGTCTGGCCGTCCAATTCGGGCCGCAGGGGATCCGGACGAACGCCATCTGCCCAGGTCCCGTCGAGACGCCGCTGTTGATGGACTGGCTGGTCAAGGACGAGGCCGCCAAGCAGCTCCGGCTGGCCCGCAACCCGACCGGTCGATTCGGGAAGCCCGAGGAGATCGTCCACATGGCGGTCTACCTCGCCTCGGACGAATCCCGCTGGACGAACGGCGCCTCGCTCGTCGTCGATGGCGGCATCACCGTCAATTACTTCTGAGCCCGACCCGGAGGCATCGATGACGGAAGAGACATCCGAGGTGGCGAGCGGCCGGATCGCCATCGGCATCGATGTCGGCGGCAGCGGGATCAAGGCGGCCGTGGTCGATGTCGAGGCGGGCAAGTTCCGCTCCGAACGGTTGCGCGTGCTGACGCCGAATCCCGCCACGCCGGAGGCGATCACCGCCTCCATCGCCCGGCTGGTCCGGCGCCTGGCAAAGGCCGAGGGGCTCGGCGAGGCGACGCCGGTCGGCATCGGGCTGCCCGGTGTCGCCATCGATGGCGTCCTCCGATCGGCAGCCAACATCGACCCGTCGTGGATCGACTTTCCCGTGGTCGATCGGCTGTCACGGCTGCTCAAGCGCCCGGTCTCGATCATCAACGATGCCGACGCGGCGGGGATCGCCGAGATGCGCTTCGGGGTGGGCCAGGGCAGGGGCGGCGTGGTCATCTTCCTGACGCTGGGCACCGGCGTCGGGTCGGGAGTCTTCAACGACGGGATCCTCGTCCCCAACACGGAGTTCGGCCAGATGGAGATCCGGGGACGACCGGCGGAGCGGCGATCCGCCGCTGCCGCGCGCGTGCGCCGCGGTCTGTCGTGGAAGGCCTGGGCCAGCGACCTGGACGAGCATCTCGATCGCATCCAGCAGCTGATGTGGCCGAACCTGATGATCATCGGCGGCGGGGTCAGCAAGAGCCCGGACAAGTTCATCCCGCGGCTGACCGTCCGCTGCACGGTCGTCCCGGCGCTGCTTCGCAACGACGCGGGGATCATCGGTGCGGCCATCGTCGCCACCGAAGGACCAGCGGCCAGACACGCCGAGACGCCGACACCGGCCCTCGTCAGGGCCCTGGCGGCCCCCGATCCCGCCGGATCCATCCGGGAGGCGAGACCATGACGTCCGACCAGCGCGCAACCCTCGATCAAGCTCCCGATGACGCCCCGATCCCCGTCCGCATGATCATCGGCGGCGATCACGTCGACGCGGCCGACGGGCAGACCTTCGAGGTGGTCAACCCGGCAACGGGCAAGGTCATCGCGACAGCGCCGCTCGGTGGACCGGCCGACGTGGACCGCGCCGTGGAGGCCGCACGGCGCGCCTTCGACGATCGCAAGGGCTGGGCCAGCTGGGCGGCCGGCAAGCGGGGCCGGACGCTTGCCAAGCTCGCGGCGCTGATCAAGGAGCACACGGAGGAGCTCGCCCAGCTCGAGAGCCGCAACGTCGGCAAGCCGATCACCGGCGCGCGCGGCGAGATCACCGGGGTGAGTCTCGTCTTCGACTACTACGCCGGCGCTGCCAACAAGCTCTTCGGCCAGACCATACCGGTCTCGAAACCGGGGCTCGATCTCACGCTGCGCGAGCCGATCGGCGTCGTCGGGCTGATCGTCCCGTGGAACTTCCCGCTGCTGATGGCCTCGTGGAAGGTCGCGCCGGCGCTGGCGGCGGGGAACACCGCGATCCTCAAGCCCGCCAGCTACTCGCCGCTGACGGCGATCCGGCTCGGGGAGCTGGCACTCGAGGCGGGGATCCCACCAGGTGTCCTCAACATCGTGACGGGGCCGGGCGGGACCGCCGGCGCTTCGATCGCCGCCCATCCGGGGATCGGCAAGGTCGCCTTCACCGGCGAGACCACGACCGGCCAGGAGATCATGCGGCTGGCCTCGGCCAACGTGAAGAAGATCTCGCTCGAGCTCGGTGGCAAGAGCCCCAACATCGTGTTCGCCGATGCCGACCTCGAGAAGTTCGCCCGCGAGTCGCCCTATGCGGTCTTCGACAACGCCGGGCAGGACTGCTGCGCTCGGAGCCGGATCCTCGTCGAGCGTTCCGCGCACGAGCGCGTCGTCGAGCTGTTCGCCGACGCGACTCGGACCCTCAAGACCGGCGACCCATCACTCGACGCCACGGAGGTCGGCGCGCTCGTCAGCCTCCGGCAGCGTGACCGGGTGGCGGACTACATCGAGATCGGCCTGGCCGAGGGCGCGACCCTCGTTCTCGGCGGCGAGGCGCCGACCGACCCGGCGCTCGCCGGCGGGGCCTACCTGATGCCGACCATCTTCGACGGCGTCTCGAACGACATGCGCATCGCCACCGAGGAGATCTTCGGTCCGGTCGTCTCGATCATCGCCTTCGACACCGAGGAGGAGGCGCTCCGCCTCGCCAACGCCACGCCGTACGGGCTGTCCGGCTCGATCTGGAGTCGCGACATCGGCAAGGCGCTGCGTGCCGCCAAGGCGCTCCAGGCCGGCGTGATCAGCGTCAACTCGAACTCCTCGGTCCACACCGAGGCGCCGTTCGGCGGCTACAAGATGTCGGGCATCGGCCGTGAGCTCGGGATGTCCGCGCTCGAGCTCTACACCGAGACGAAGAACGTCTTCATCGACCTGAGCTGACCATCGGGACGTGGAGATCCGGGCGCCGCCGCGCGACCCAGTCGCGTAGTGCCCAGCTGGTGGTCGTGAAGGCGATCTCGGGCCACGGGATGTCCTCGGGCGGATAGGCCACGATCTCTGTCGCCTCGCGGGTAGGCGCGGCGGTCCCGCCGACGATCCGCGCCTCGAAGACGATCGTCACCACCATCGCCTCGAGCCGCGTGTACAGGCCGACGATCTCGCCGGGCTCGACCAGCAGCCCGGTCTCCTCCCAGGTCTCGCGGATGGCGGCCTGGTTGACGGTCTCGTCGACCTCCAGGAAGCCGCCCGGCTGCGCCCAGCGGCCCGCCCCCGGCTCGATCCCGCGGCGGATCAGGATCAGCTCGCCGGCGTCGGTGATCGGCAGGGTGGTCACCACGAGCCGCGGGTTGACGTACGCCACGTGCCCGCAGGCGTTGCACGCGAGTCGATCGCGGTCCTCGCCTTCGATCGCCCCGAAGACCAGCTCGGCCCCGCAGCGCGAGCAGAAGTTGAGCGAGGCAGCGACCCACTCCGGGACGCCGCCGCCCGACGGGAGATCGGTCGATCGTCCGTCCGGGCCGCGCTCGAACCCGTCAGGCACCGGAGCCGGGGGATGGCTCACGCGAGGAGCACCGCGACCGAGGCCGCGATCAGGGCAAGGAGCCCGACGATGCTGACCACCACCCAGGCGATCCGGAAGAGGCCCTTGCCGCGATCGATCGGCATCCACGCCCAGGCAGATCTCCAGATACGGACGACGGCATCGCCGGTCGTCGCGATGAGGAGGGGTGCGGCGACGATCACGCACAGCTTGACCAGCGGGCTGCCAAGCGTGACGCCAAGCTCGAGCGCACTGATGGCGACCGCCCCGCAGATGAGGACCACCACGCTGAGGTTGATGTAGTGGCGCTGGAGCGGGGTCGGGGCGACCTCCGGGACGGAGCGCGGCGGCAGGCCCTGGAGGCTCGGGGGCAGGGCCCCGATGGCGCGGGACGAGCGAGTCGTGACGCGGGCCCCCGCGGGCCGCGTCGCCTGGCGGTCGAGGACCGGCATGCCCGGCTCCCAGCGTTCGTCGTCCATCGAGCCTGAGTGTAGAACGGGCCGGGTCGCTAGCCCTCGGCTGGCAGGACGCCGAAACGGACGAGGTCGTCGCGCAGCCGTTGCGCGTCCTCGAACCGATGGGCGTGGATCCCGAGGCTGGCGGCAGCCTCCACGTTGGCCGGCGAGTCGTCGATGAACAGCGTGGCCGCCGGCCGGAGCTCGAAGCGCTCGAGCAGGAT
>DASYJV010000048.1:0-2599 GCA_035996105.1 Candidatus Limnocylindrales bacterium
TCCGCGATGGCGCGCTCAACCTCCACCCGTCCCTCTTGCCCCGCCACCGCGGCGCGACGCCGATCCCGGCGGCGCTCCTCGCCGGCGACCGCGAGACAGGCGTCACGCTGATGCGCATGGACGATGGCCTCGACACCGGTCCGATCGTCGCCCAACGCCGGATCGAGCTGACCGGAAGGGAGACGGCTCCGGAGCTCGAAGAACGCCTCGCGGAGGTCGCCGCCGAGCTCGTCGAGGAGTCGGTCGGCCGTTGGATCGCGGGCGAGCGTTCCACGCGCCCGCAGGCGGACGCCGATGCGACCCTGACCCGCCCGCTCCGGCGCGAGCACGGGCGTATCGACCCGACGCGGTCCGCCGAGGAGCTCGAGCGACAGGTGCGCGCCTATCAGCCGTGGCCCGGTTCCTTCGTCGAGCTCGATCGCGGGCGGCTGACGGTCTGGGCGGCCGGTCTGGGACCGGCGACCGGTCGCGCGCCCGGGATCATCGGGCCTCACGGCATCTCGACCCGTGACAGCGAGCTCCTGCTCAGCGAGGTCCAGCCGGCAGGAGGGCGGCGGATGCCCTGGGAGGCGTTCCTCCGCGGCCGGCCGGACATCGTCGGGCGTGCCATTCTCCCGGCTCCGTGATGCCCTGCGCTAGCATCGAGCGGTGACGACCGACGCACGTCCCGGGATCTCCGGTCTGACCACCGAGGCGCTGGCCGCCTGGTTCGAGGAACGCGGCCAGCCCGCCTACCGGGCCCGCCAGGTCGCCGACGCCGTGTGGTCGGGGAGTGCCGCCGACTTCGAGGAGATCCGGACCCTGCCAGCGGAGCTGCGCGCCGAGCTCGAAGCGGCCTTCGTGTTCGATACCGTCGCCGACACCGAACGCAAGGACGCCGATGGCGGCCTGACCGAGAAGGCGCTCCACCGGCTGGCCGACGGGGCGCTGATCGAATCGGTGCTGATGCACTATCCAGCGCGGGCCGGCTCGCGCGAGCGGCACACGCTGTGCATCTCCAGCCAGGCCGGCTGTGCCGTCGGATGTCCCTTCTGCGCGACCGGCGAGCTCGGGTTCGGGCGCGACCTCGAAGTCGCCGAGATCGTCGACCAGGTGCGGCACGCGTCGCGGCGCCTCGTCGCCGCCGGCCAGCGGCTCACGAACATCGTGTTCATGGGGATGGGCGAGCCGCTCCTCAATCTCGACCGTGTCCTGGCCGCCATCGAAGCCCTCAACGACCGTCGCCGCTTTGGCCTGGGTGCCCGGCACATCACGGTCTCGACCTCGGGCGTCGTACCCGGGATCCGGCGGCTGACCGCGCTCGGTCCACAGTTCACCCTCGCGGTCTCACTCCACGCGGCGCGCGATCCGTTGCGTGACGTCCTGGTCCCACTCAACCGGCGCTGGCCCGTCGCCGAGGTCATCGAGGCGGCGCGTGACCATGCCAGGGCGACGGGCCGGCGGATCAGCTACGAGGTGACGATGATCGGCGGGATCAACGACACGGACGAGGATTCGGCGGCGATGGCCGACCTGTTGCGCGGCGACCATGCCCACGTCAACCTCATCCCGATGAACCCGGTCGCCCACACCCCGTGGACCGCGAGCCCGATGCCGGTCATCGAACGGTTCAGCGCGACCCTGCGTGCCGCCGGCATCGAGACCACCATCCGGCGCAACCGTGGCCAGGAGGTCGGTGCCGCCTGTGGCCAGCTCGCCGCCGAGCGTGCCGGCGAACCGCCTGCGCCCGCCGTGGCACGTCGCCGGGCGCGGCTCGTCGCCGAGAGCGCCGCGGCGTTGCTGGGCGAGCGCAGCCGCGAGCCGTCACCGGTCGGGGCGGGGGAGTAGCCATGGCGGAGGGGCGGGCGAGGGTCGCCGCGAGCATCCTCGATGCGGACCTGTCCAACCTGGCCTACGCGGTCCGGCGCGTCCAGGCCGCCGGTGCCGATCGGATCCATCTCGACGTGATGGACGGCCACTTCGTCCCGAATCTGACCTTTGGCGCCAGGACGATCAGGGATCTTCGCCGGCGCACCGAGCTGCCGTTCGATGCGCACTTGATGATCGATGAGCCAGGCCGCTACCTCGATGAGTACCTCGAGGCCGGCTGCGACTCGATCACGTTCCACGTGGAGATCGCGGAGGAGATCGCCCCGACCCTTCGGCGGATCCGCGCGGCAGGCCGGGCCGCCGGACTGGCGATCAAGCCGGCGACGCCGCTCGGAGCGCTCGAGCCCTACCGGGAACTGCTCGACATCGTGCTCGTGATGACTGTCGAGCCCGGCTTCGGTGGCCAGGGTTTCATGAAGGACGTGGCGTCGCAGAAGGTGCTCGCCGCGCGCGATCTGCTCAGCCACAAGGCGTTCGGGGCCGAGGTGCACGTCGATGGCGGGGTGAACCGCGAGACCGCCGAGTTCGTCGGCGGGCTGGGCGTGGACGTGCTCGTGGTCGGCTCCGCGCTGTGGAAGAAGGGCCACGACATGGGCCGCGAGATCCGGCTCATCAGGGCGCTTGCGGACGAGGGCTACCAGTTCACCCTGAACGGCGGGGTGCCGCCCGTCCCGCGCGACAGGATGGTCGCCTTCACATCATTGCCGGAGCACCTCGCGCGGGCTTTCAT
>DASYJV010000049.1:0-7927 GCA_035996105.1 Candidatus Limnocylindrales bacterium
GATCGGGACCGCGGCCGTCGTCCCATCCGGGAGATGGACGATCCCTGCTTCGAGGTGGACGCCTCCGGCGAAGCGTCGTGGACCGATGGCGCGGACGAACCGGCCCTCGCGACCGGCCAGCGAGCCCGAGCGGATCCGGACCAGATCGATCGGTGGATCCGGGATCACCAGGTTGGGGAAGTCGAAGACGAGGGTCGGCGGATCCGTGACGATGGCGACCTCGTGACCCGCCAGGGCGGCCAGCACCGCCTGGACGGCACCGGCCAACGGTCGCCGCACCGCGCCATCGAGGACCAGGACGGCAAATGTCGGGAGCCGATGCAGGGCGGCGCGCTGCCGCGCCTCGGAGGCGAGGAAATCGCGCCGCTCCTTGCTCGACAGTGCCGCGACGACGACGCCCGCCACGCCCATCGCGCGAGCACGGGTCAAGGTCTCGGCGCCGACGCGTGACCCGACGACGAGGATCGTTCCCGCCGATCCGACATCGAGGCCACCTGACCGCAGTTCCCCATCCGATCCAGCCTGAAGGCGACCCCGCGTCGCGCCACCGAGGGCGACGATGCCCGGGATGCCGCGACCCGCGGCGCGGATCGTGATCCCCGTCCCGGGTCGGACGCCGCGCACGATCCCGGCGAACGGCGACTCGAGTGGATCGGCGATGTCGCCTCTCGCCACACGCCACTGGTCGTGCCATTCGAAGACCAATTCCCCGCCCGCCTCACGCTCCTCGCCACGCCGTGGCTGGCCGGCCCAGCGCGTCCCGGGTCGCGCGCCGGCCTCGGCCGGGATATCGAGCTCATCGAGGCGCGGATCGCGCAGTCGTTCGGCGATCGGTGCGCCGACCACCACGGAATCGCCGGCCGAGACGAGCGGCCGGTCGCCAGGGGTCAAGGCGAAGACGGCGTCGACCGGTGCGACGATCAGCCGACGCGAGGGGACCAGCCGCACGTCGATCGCGCTCACACGTTCCTCCCGGTCACGATCGCCGTGTGCCACGACTCGAGCAGCTCGGCGCGCAGGTCGGCCCGATCGGGGAGCCGCAACGGGATGTCGCGCAGGTCGATCACGAGCCCGCCCAGACCACCCGTGACGTCGATGGCGAAGTGCCGGCCGCGGGTCCCCAGCCTGACCGCATCGCGGAACTTGAACTCCGCCACGGCCGACACTCCGGGCGGCAGGTCGATGAGTGCCAGGCCGCCGGGCATCAGGTCGAGCCGGGTCGAGCCATCCGTGGCATGGACCACCACCGAGCCGGCGCTCCGGCCGGTATGCATCCCGGCCGGCGTGATCACGGTGCCGAGCGGGGCCAGCAGATCGTCGATGAGGTCGGCGATCATCGCCCGACGCTCGTCGGGCTCAGGGATCGACCCGAGTGGCGCGAGGATGCGGGCATGATCGAGCGCGAACTGGCCGGCGCCCGGTCGACGGAGGACATCCATGACGGCCAGCGCGACGGCCGGTGCCGGCGCGACGGCCCAGGCGCCACCGGTGACCACGACGAGGTCGGCCGGCGGTCGCTCGGCCCACTCGGGGGTCCATTCCGCCAGACGCCCGAGGGCCGCCCGGGCGGCGGCCATGCGCAGCGTGACGCCCTCGCCGGTCGCGTCGGCCCATGGCGCGATCCGCAGCTCACGGAGGCGATCCCGCAGGCGGTGCCGGTCGGCGCCCCAGGTCGACCATCGGCCGACCCGGTCGACGGCCGAATCGTCTGGATCGGCGGGTGCCAATGCCGCGGTCGGGACCACCGCCAGATCGAGGGCGGGGGCGATCCCGCTGACGGACGGGGAGCCGGCCGCGCGGGTCCCCGCGTCGTAGCCGATCTCGACGACGTCGACCCGTCGGTCGAGGATCTCGGCCAGCGCCATCGCCCCCGCGCCGAGCGACCGCCGGGCATCATCAGGGGGGAAGGCCAGCTCGATGAGGAGGTCGGCCAGCGGACCGCCGGGTGACCCTCGCTCCGCGGCCGGTCCGAGCAGGACCTCGCCAGGGCGGCTCCCGGGATCGCCGAACGCGGCGAGATGCTCGGCCATCCCCCCGGCCAGGACCACGACGAGCTCGGGACGCCGCCCGGCGGCGGCCGCCACGAGGGCGGCAAGCTCGCCGAGCGCCCGCCGTTCGTCGGCCCCGGGCGGATCGCCGGCCCCGAGCAGGACACCCGACACGGTCCGATCGAGCAGGAGCGTCGTCATCGCCAGCGGATCGATCGCCTCGGCGCTCCCCGACACGGTCCGCCAGCCGCTTCTGGAGGCGGTCGCGACGAGCGGCGCGAGTGCCCGGTCCGACGCGGCGACGACCGCGAGACGGCGCGGCGCGTGGCTCGAGACCTCGAGCCGCGGGAGCTGCGTGGGCGAGACACCACCTCGGCCGAGATCCAGCGCGGCCGCGAGGTTCGGATCGGCGGCGACGGCCCGGTCACCGAGGGCCGAGACGACCGCCTCGACATCGGAACCGGCCGGCATGGACAGCGATCCGACGAGGCGCCAGCGTCCCCCGACTCGGCCGATCAGCGCGGCGGCGATGGTGGCCGCACCGGCGTCGATGGTCAGGAATGCCCGGGGCTCGGTCGTCACCGGTGCATGCTACCCGGCGCGGGGTCGGGTCGGTTCGAACGCCCGATCAGGCGTCCCAGGCGACCTCGTCGTCTGTTTCCTCGAGTCGCGCGATCAGCAGCTCGATCCCGGTGTCGTCGGCGAGGATCTCGCTGGCCGACGCGAGATCGCCCCCGAAGACGCCACGCAGCACTGGATCGAAGAAGAGCATCGCGTTTGCGCCGAGCGCTCGGTAGGGCCGGCTGGCCTCCAGGAAATGGACGGCAGGCCCGGTCAGCCCGCGCAGCTGGATCTCCCGCGCCACCTGCTCGACGAGCTCATCGCGCTGCTCCTCGGCGGCCTCGTACGGCGTGCTCACGCGTGGCCACCGGACGCCTGGAAGACGGGGTGGAGCACGGCACTGAACGCGCGATAGGCGGCCGACCCGCGCAGGGCGAAGATGACGTGGGCGATGTCCGGACTGATCGCGAGCTCGGTCCGGACCGTCTCGACGGTGATCTGTGCGGCCTCCTCGAGGGGGAAGCCACCGACGCCCGTACCGAGCGCGGGGAAGGCGATGCTCGTGGCACCGATCTCGCGGGCGCAGGCCATCGCGCTTCGGACTGCGGCCTCGATCACGGGCGCGCTGGTGCGCCGGTCCCGGTCGAGCGAGACGGCATGGATGACGGCCTTCGCCGCGAGGCTGCCGGCGGGCGTCACGATCGCGCCACCCAGTGGGACCGGCGCCTGGCGGACCGCCGCGAACTCGATCAAGTCACCGCCGGCGCGCTTGAGCGCACCGCCGACCCCGGTCGACATCCAGAGCGCCATGTTGGCCGGGTTCACGATCGCATCGACCTCCAGGTCACAGATGTCGCCATTCCAGAGTTCGATGCGCGCCAAGCTACACCCTGCCCTCGGTGAGCGTCCGTAGACCGACCGGCCTCGCGGCGGCATGGTACACCCGAGGCAGCCGCCGGGACATGGCGGTCACGACCTCCCAGGTGTTCGTGGTGCGCTCCCGCGCCAGGTCCGCGGCGGTGATCCGTTCCGTCCCGTCGCCACCGATGAGCGTGAATTCGTCGTCGCGGTCCACCGGTGGCCCGGGCAGATCGGAGACGTCGGCCATCACCGCGTCCATCGCCACGTTGCCGACGAGCGGGACACGCCGGCCACGGACGATCGCGCTCGCCCGGTTCGAGAGGGCCCGCGACCACCCGTCGCCGTAGCCGAGCGGCAGGGTCGCGATGCGGCTCGGTCGCGTCGTCCGGAAGGTGGGTCCGTAGCTGATCCCCCAGCCGGCCGGCAGGTCGGCGATCCGGACCGGGCGGGCCATGAGCGACATGACCGGCCGAAGGCGCGCCACGATCGAGGTCGCGACCATCGCCGGGTCGAGCTCGTCGGGGACCAGCCCGTAGATCGCCAGCCCGGGTCGGATCCCGTCATAGGCCAGCACCCCGTCGGTCAGGGTGCCGGCGCTCGCTGCGGCGTGGCGCGCAGGCAGGGCGATCCCGGCTGCCGTGACCGCCCGGACCGCCGCCTCGAAGCGCGCGACCTGGGCCGTGCGGTTCGTCACGTCCTCGACGGCCTGGAAATGTGTCCACAGCCCGGCCAGGACCACGCCCGGTGAGCTCGACGCGAGCCGCGCGGAGGCAACCAGATCGGCCGCATCGACCCCGCCCCGCCCGAGGCCGGTCTCGACCTCGAGCTCGATGGCGAGGGGTCGCCCGGGGTCGAGTCCGGACGCGGCGCGCACGACCTCGGCGAGGACCGACCCGTCCCCGCCGGCCACCGAGATCCCGAGACGTGCGGCTTCGGCGAGCAGCGGCGTGGGCACCGGGTAAAGGACCAGGATCGGGACGCGGACGCCGCCCTCGCGCAGCTCGACCGCCTCGTCGAACGCTGCCACGCACAGGCCGTCGACGCCGGCCGCCTCGAGCGCGAGCGCGACCGGGATCGCGCCGTGACCATAGGCGTCGGCTTTGACGACGGGACGGACCGGGACACCGGGACCGGCGAGCTCGCGGAGGACGCCGAGATTGCCGCGAAGCGCGTCGAGATCGATCTCCAGCCAGGCGCTTCGGGGGAGGGCCGGCAGACCCGCCGCGGCGAGGCGCTGCTCGATCGGCAGCCGGCCCGGGTGGGTCGTCATGGCCGGCGACGACCGCTCAGGAAAGATCGCCCGGCGGCCTGGCGCCAGGCGGGGCGAGGGCAGGCGCGACAGGGGTCGGCGCCGAGTCGCGCGCCGCGAACCCGAGCCGTTTGGTGGCCTTGCGCCGGTCGGCCAGCGCCACGAGGCGCTTGCGCGCCGCAGCCAGCCCGTCGGGCAGGTCCGACGCGAGGACGCCCGCGTCACCGAACCGGTCGCGTGCCAGCTCCCCGGCCAGACCGTGCAGGTAGACCCCGAGCTGGGCCGCGATGTACGGCGCGAGTCCTTGAGCGAGAAGCGCACCGATAGTCCCCGCCAGGACGTCTCCAGTGCCACCCGTCGCCAAGGCCGGATTCTCGAACGGGGCGACTGCGGCCGAGCCATCGGGGGCGGCGATGACCGTGCGCGCGCCCTTCAGGACCACGACCGAACGCCAGAGCTTGGCGGCGTCTAGCGCGGCCGCGAGCCGGGCCGCGTCGTCACCCTCGAGATCGCCGTCGTCGGACGGCTGGTCGCCGCTCCCGGCGCGCAGTCGCGCGAACTCGCCGGCGTGGGGGGTCAGGACCGCCGGTCGGCGCTCCCCTTCCCACCAGCCGTCCATCGTCGCCATCGATCGCAGCGCTTCGGCATCGAGGACGATCGGCGCGGCGTCGGTCTCGCTGGAGACCGGGAGGAGCGAGCGCACGAGCTCGGTCGTCGCCAGACCCGGTCGGAGCCCCGGGCCGACCACGATCGCCTCGTGCTCGTGATCGAGGATTCGGGCCATGGCGGGTTCGGGATCGATCTCCTCGACGTCGTCCTCGGGGAGGGCCATGGTCGTCGCCTCGAGGACCTTGGCCGCGAAGAGTGGCTGGAGCGACTCGGGGATCGCCAGCGTGACCAGACCGACGCCGCTGCGGCCGGCGGCGCGGCACACGAGCAACGCCGCGCCCGCGTAGTCGAGCGAGCCGGCGATGACGAGCAGCTTCCCGAACGAGCCCTTGTGACCCCGGACGGGACGCTCCGGGATCATCGCCGCGACCGTGTCGTCGGCGAGGCGCACGGCCCCGTCCGACGCGCCCTGGTCGGGCGCGCCATCGTTGGCCTCGGTCGGGAGGTCGCGTCGTGCGAACCCGACCCGCGTTCGCTCAGGCATCGCCGGTCTCGGCGGTGGCCCGCAGGCGCTCGATCCGGGCGAGGATCCGGCGTTCGCGCTCGTCGAGACGGTCGTCGATATCGGGCGGGAACAGGTACCGACCGCCGGCGCTTCGGACACCGAAGGCGATCGCGACCGCGTACTCCGATTCGTGGGTGATCGAGACGGCGACGCGTTCCATCCCGAGTTGCGCGGCGCGCGCCGCAGCACGACCGTGCAGTCGGACCGCGGGCTGGCCGGTCGGCAGCCGCTCGATCTCGATGTCGCGCCAGCCGATGCCACGGACGCCGAGCCCGAGCACCTTGGAGACCGCCTCCTTGGCGGCCCACCGGCCGGCCATCGTCTCCGGACGCCCGCGGACGTAGCGTCGCTCGGCGTCGGTCAGGACCCGCCGCTCGAACCGCCCCCCGAAACGCTCCAGCGCCGCTGCGATGCGAGCCACGCGGATGATGTCGATCCCGAGCTCCGTCGTCCCGCCGGGGACGATCCCGGACGGGATTGCGACCCCTCCGGGATCACGGGTGGCCGCCATCGACCGGCCTACTCCACCGTGACCGATTTGGCCAGGTTGCGGGGCTGGTCGACGTCCGTGCCTCGCGCGACCGCGATGTGATAGGCGAACAGCTGGAGCGGGATGATCGCGAGCACCGGGCTGAGCGCCTCGTGGGTGTCGGGGACCCGGCAGATGTCATCCGCGTAGTGCTCGATGGCGAGATCGCCCTCGGTCGCGACGGCGATCACCCGGGCGTCGCGGGCGCGCCCTTCCATCACGTTGCTGATGAGCTTGTCGTAGACCGCGGACCTCGTCGCGACGGCGACCAGCGGGCATTCGGCGTCGAGCAACGAGATGGGACCGTGCTTCAGCTCGCCCGCGGCATAGCCCTCGGCATGGACGTAGCTGACCTCCTTGAGCTTGAGCGCGCCCTCGAGTGCGACCGGGTAGGTCGCTCCCCGACCGACGAACATGAACCCGCGCGAGTTGACGTAGCGCCGAGCGAGGTCGGGCGTGTCGATCGCGGCCGTCTCCAGGGCACGCGCCGCCGCCGCCGGAAGGGCCCGGAGCGCCATGCCCAGGGCCAGCTCATCGTCCACGGGCAGCGTTCCGCGCGCCTTGGCGATCGCGGCGGCGAGGATGACCAGCGTGGTCACCTGGGTCACGAACGTCTTCGAGGCGGCGACCGCGATCTCCGGGCCGGCCTGGAGGAAGAGGACCGCGTCCGCCTCCCGGGTGATCGCCGAGCCCACCGTGTTCGTGACCGCGATGATCGGGCAGCCCCGCTCACGGGCGAGCCGGGTCGGCGCGATCGTGTCGGCCGTCTCACCGGACTGGGTGACCGCGATCACGAGCGTGTGTTCGTCGAGCGGTGGCGGTCCGTAGCGGAACTCCGACCCGATATTGGCGCGGGCCGGGAGACCGGTCCAGTCCTGGATCGCGGCCGCGCCGATGAGCGACGCGTAGTGCGCGCTGCCGCAGGCGATGAGCTCGACGCGGGTCACCGTCCGCAGCACGGCTTCGAGACCGGCGAGCTCTTCGGCCTGGATCCGGCCGGCGCGGTCGACCCGACCGGTGATCGACTGGCTGAGCGCCTCGGGCTGCTCGTGGATCTCCTTGAGCATGAAGTGCTCGTAGCCGCCCTTTTCGGCGGCCTCGGGCGACCAGTCGATGGTCGTCTCGGATCGCTCGACCGGGGTGCCCTCCACGTCGCTGATGGTCACGCCCCACGGGCGGAGGTCGGCGACGTCACCATCCTCGAGGAAGATGATCCGGTCGGTATGGGCCAGGATGGCCGCCACGTCCGAGGCGAGAAAGCTTTCGCCATCGCCCAGCCCGACGACCAGCGGCACGTCCTTGCGTGCCCCGACGAGCCTGTCGCCCTCGCCGACATGCATCACCACGATCGCGTAGGCCCCTTCGAGCTGACGGAGGGTCGCCCGCACGGCGTCGGCCAGGTCGCCGGCGTAGGCCTCCTCGACGAGATGGGCGATCGCCTCGGTGTCCGTCTCGGAGGTCAGCGTGTGGCCGCGGGCCTCGAGCCCGTCGCGAAGCTCGCGGAAATTCTCGATGATCCCGTTGTGGATGACCGTGATCGCCCCGGTGCAGTCGCGGTGGGGATG
>DASYJV010000050.1:0-4152 GCA_035996105.1 Candidatus Limnocylindrales bacterium
CGCGCGGGTGGTACCGTGGTCCGGTGACGACCAAGCACCGCCGGTTCGCGATCCATGACGTCACCTTCGGCGGCGTCGGGTTGCCCGGGGCGACCGTCGACTGCTGGGACGACAGCGAGGGCCATTCGCGCTGGAGCGCCAGGATCGTGACCCGCGTGGGACCGGCGCTCGATGAAGGTGAGCTGACGGGCCGGATGGCCGACGGGCGCTCGCTCTCGGGCTACGCCGTCGTCGCCAATCGGCAGGTCGGTGCCGGCGGACGACGCGAGACGCTCGTCGAGCTCCACGGCTCGGGTGACCTGCGGGGCCTGGTCCTCGACCCCCAGCCAGAGGCCTGACGGCCTCGTCGCGTCACACCCGGCGCAGGCGCCAGATGGCCTCCGACGGCCAGCGCCGCGCCCAGGCGAGCTCCTCGCCATCGCGGTAGGAGCTGCTGGCGTCGATCGGCGGTCGCGGCTCGATGAGGTCCTCGACGACCAACCCGTTGGCGCGGAACAGCCTGATCCATTCGCCGTACGGCAGCTGGAAGAAGGTGTCGTCGCCGTCGTCGAAGCGGTGCATCCCGAAGTAGTCGAGCACGAGCCGCTCCCCGACCTTTTCGGCGCCGAGCGGCCAGCAGATGGTCTCGATCGGCGAGTGGTGGTTGAACGCGAAGAGCCCGCCAGCTCGAAGCAGCCGGGCGGCCTCCGGGACCGTCCGGTACGGATCGGCGAAGGACATGGCGCCGTGATCGCAGAAGACGATGTCGAAGGAGGCGTCGGGGAGCGGGACCGCTTCGGCGCTTCCGTGGACGAGGGGGAAGTCGACGCCCGCTTCGGCCATCAGGCGACGAGCGTGCTCGAGCTGGCGCGCCGACAGGTCGAGGCCGACCGGACGTGCGCCCCGCTGCGCAAGGGCGATCGACCATTGCGCCGCGCCACAGCCGAACTCGAGGATCTCCTTGCCGGCGACGTCGCCAAGGACCTGGAGCTCGGCTTCCGGGATCTGCGCGGTTCCCCACGCCAGCCCGCCGCTCGAGGCGAGCTGCTGGCCATGCTTCGCCTGGTACTCGTCGCTGAACGCGTCCCAGGCGACCCGGTTGCGCGCCTCGTGCTCGGTCAGGCCGGGGATCTCCGATCGGTCGGTCATGCGCGCCACTGTACCGGCGGTGGCCCTAGCCGGAGGTGACGGACAGCCGGGCCACGACCGCCTGGGTCAGGCTCCAGCCCTTGCGCGGGTTCGCCGGAAGCCGGAGCCGGACCTGGTTGCTGGCAAAGGTGACGTCGCTGGGACGAAGTCCCGGCAACGACGGCCCGGCCAGCAGCCGCATCGCGGTCCCGCGGGTCAGCCCGGCCCCGAACCGGACGACCAGCCAGCCTGCTTCTCTCGAGATCGAGGCGACCCCGGCGGCTTCGGCCGACAGGCGAAGCTCGGCGACCTCGATGAGCCGGGCGACGGGGTCGGGCATCGGCCCGTACCGGTCGAGGACCTCCTGGCGGAATGCCGCCAGGTCACCGGCCGAGCGGGCCCGCGCGAGACGCCGGTAGAGCTCGAGCTTCTGCGCCTCGTCCGGAACGTACTCGTCCGGGAGATGGGCTTCGATCGGCAGGTCGACGACCGCCTGCGGCACGTCGATGATCGGCGCCCGGCCTTCCATGCTCGCCTTGCGCGACTCGACGGCCTCCGCCAGCAGCCGCGAGTAGAGGTCGAAGCCGACGGCGGCCATGTGGCCGGACTGCTCGCCGCCGAGGATGTTGCCGGCGCCCCGGATCTCGAGGTCCGAGAGTGCGATCTGGAAGCCCGCCCCGAGCTCGGACGCGTTGAAGATCGCCTGGAGCCGCTTGCGGGCCTCGTCCGAGAGCCGCTCCCGGCGGCGGTAGAGGAGGTAGGCGTAGGCCCGCCGGGATGAGCGGCCGACCCGGCCGCGGAGCTGGTAGAGCTGGGCGAGGCCGAGCGTGTCGGCGCGATCGATGACGATGGTGTTGGCGTTCGGGATATCGAGTCCGGACTCGATGATGGTCGTGCAGATCAGGACGTCGGCCGCGCCGTCGGCGAAGGCGATCATCACCTTCTCGAGCGCGCCCTCGGCCATCTGGCCGTGCCCGACCACGAACCGGACCCCGGGCAGCATCCGGCGCAGCTGCTCCGCCTGGGCCTCGATGGTCTCGACCCGATTGTGGACATAGAAGACCTGGCCGCCCCGATCGAGCTCGCGCAGGATCGCGTCCCGGACGAGCCCTGCCGACGCCTCGGCGACCCGAGTCTGGATCGGCAGCCGGTCCTCGGGCGGCGTCTCGATGACGCTGAGGTCACGGATGCCGGCCAGGGCGAGGTTGAGCGTCCGCGGGATCGGCGTGGCGGACAGGGTCAGCACGTCCACCTCGCGCCGGAGCTGCTTGAGCCGCTCCTTGGCGGCCACGCCGAATCGCTGCTCCTCGTCGACCACGACCAGACCGAGGTCGCGGAAGCGGACGTCCTTCGACAGCAGCCGGTGGGTCCCGATCACGATGTCGACCGTGCCGTCGGCGAGCCCCGCGAGGGTCGCCGCCTGGGTCGCCGCGGGAACGAACCGCGACAAGAGGCGGACTTCGAGCGGGAACGCGCCGAAGCGCTGCGAGAACGTCGCGTCGTGCTGTGCCGCAAGCACCGTCGTCGGCACGAGCACGGCGACCTGCTTGCCGTCCTGGACCGCCTTGAACGCGGCCCGCAGCGCGACTTCGGTCTTGCCATATCCGACGTCGCCGACGACGAGACGATCCATCGGGCGGATGAGCTCCATGTCAGCCTTGACCTCGGCGGCGGCTCGCAGCTGGTCGATCGTCTCCTCGTACGGGAAGGAGGCCTCCATCTCGCCCTGCCAGGGCGTGTCCGGCCCGAAGGCGTGGCCCCGAGCCTCGGCGCGGGAGGCATACAGGGCCAGGAGCTCCTCGGCCAGCTCGTCGACCGCCTTGCGGACCCGCTGCTTGGCACGAAGCCACTCGGTGCCGCCGAGCCTGGAGAGGGCCGGGCGCTCGCCGCCCGCGTAGCGGGTGACCCGCCCGATCTGCTCGACGGGGACGAAGATCCGGTCGCCGCCGGCGAACGAGAGCTCGAGATAGTCGCGCTCCTCATCGGCTCCGCCGCGTCGGAGCATCTGCTCATAGCGCGCCACGCCGTGGTCGATATGGACGACGAGGTCGCCGGGTGCCAGCCGCTCGAGGATGTCGCGCGGGACGACGCGCCGGAGCGCCCGGGGACGGCGAACGCGGACCGTCCCGAAGAGCTCCCGGTCGGTGACGAAGGCGAGGCCGTCCGG
This sequence comes from Candidatus Limnocylindrales bacterium, assembly GCA_035996105.1. Taxonomy (GTDB): domain Bacteria; phylum Chloroflexota; class Limnocylindria; order Limnocylindrales; family CSP1-4; genus SPCO01. The sequence continues at coordinate 3,275 of DASYJV010000050.1, forward strand.
ACCGCCGACGAAGCCGCCGTTGAGGCTTCGATCGATGAGCGCGATCGCGCCGGGTGGAGGGACCTCAGCCACCCGCTCGACGATGGCGACGGGGTGGCCTGACTCCCCGAGCACGTCGGCCAGCCGAGGCGCCTGGTCCGAGGCGAGGACGATGCGCGCGCCGTCGGCGCGCCACGCCGCCACCGCGTCGGCGATGCGATCGGCGCGGCCCAACGGAAGGACCGGCTCCCGCCAGCCGAACGGGTCGCCCGACGACAGACCGCCGCGGGCCATCGCCGCGTCCGCCGCGGGCACCGATTCCCAGGTCAGCTCGAGCGTGCGCGAGGCCACCAGGCGGCCCTTCCAGTCGCGCGGCGGGAGGTAGGTCGATGGCCAGTCCTTCGGCAGCTCGCCGGCATCGACCAGCTCCGCCCGGCGCTCGTCGGCCTGCCGCCACAGGAACCCGGCGGCCTCCGCGATATCGCCTGGCTCGTCGAGCACGAGGAGGGTCCCCGGATCGACGTGGTCGAGACCGGTCGCCGGGGCAAGGTGGGCGGCCCACACCTCGGCGGCGTCGCCGACCGCCATCGCGCGGGTCGCTTCGCCCGCGGCAGCCGTGGGGTCGAGGGCATCGCTGTCGAAGCGAGCCAGGTCCGTCGCGAGACGTTCCGGGAGCCGCGCCGCCGTCCGGCCCAGGCGGGCCTTGATGACCGCGGCACCATCGGCCGGGAGCAGGAACTCGGACGCCGGGAGCAGCGCGGCGCGATCGATCGTGCCGACGGTCCGTTGGTCGGTCGGGTCGAAGGAGCGGAGCGAGTCGATCTCGTCGCCGAAGAACTCGATCCGGATGGGCAGCGCCATCGACGGCGGGAAGACATCGACGATCCCGCCACGCCGCG
>DASYJV010000051.1:0-2082 GCA_035996105.1 Candidatus Limnocylindrales bacterium
TGCGCTCCGGTGCCGGTCACGACGTTCCTTCGGCGGGCGGTTCCGGCGCGGCCAGCAGGTCGAGGTCGATGGCAAGACCACCGAGCTCCGAGCGGCGCGCCGTCACGGACCCTCCATTGGCCTCCGCCATCCCGCGCACGATCGAGAGACCGATGCCCATCCCGCGACGGGCGCCCTCACCCGACGGCTGCCCGCGCCGGAACTTCTCGAAGATCCCGGCGAGGTCGGCATCCGCCACACCGGGGCCGCCGTCCTCGATGGTGATCCGGATGCGACCAGGCTCGGCGCGGGCCGCGCGGATGGCGACGGGTGCGCCTGTCGGGGTATGAGCGGCCACGTTGTCGAGGATGTTGGCGACGATCGCGTCGAACAGCACCGCGTCGACCCTGGCCAGCGGCAGGCGAGGCTCGAGATCCATCGCGATCGGCCGCTCGCCGAGGACCGGTCGGACGCGGGTCACCGCGCGCTCGATGAGCTCGGGCAGGTCGAAGACCTCGAGATCGGCCCGCAGTGCGCCCGACTCGATCCGGCTCAGGTCGAGGACCGAACCGACGAAGCGATCGAGCCGTCGCGCCTCGTCGTCGATCGTCTCGGCTGCCTCACGGACCTCCGTGCGCGACCAATCGAGCGCCGGGTCCGCGAGGTTCCCGGCGGTCGCCCGGATGCTCGCCAGCGGCGTGCGCAGGTCGTGTGACACCGAGTCGAGCAGGGCGCTCTTCAATGCGTCGCTGCGACGGGCGATCTCGGCGCTCGTCGCCTCATGTCGGAGGCGATCGCGCCGCAGTCCGAGGGCGATCTGGTCAGCCGCAAGCGCGAGCAGCCGTGTCGCCTCCGGGGTCGGGGCGGAGGATCCGGCGGGCTTGACGGCAAGGAGCGAGCCGAAGACGGTCCCCCCGGTCTCGATCCGGACGCGCATGACGTCGCCGTCACTCGAGGTCCTGGTCGTTGCGGCCGGCCGGTGCGTGGCGCCGTGGGCGCGGATCCAGCGCGCCGGCTCGTCGCCCGGAGTCCGGAGGAGCGTCGTGACGATGGCCGACTCGGGCAGCGGTCCCGTCCCCGTATCGGCCAGGATCCGCTCACGCGAACCGCCTTCGAGCCCGATCCAGACGCGCTCGAGCCCTGTGTCGCGGGCGAGTCGTTCGACGATCGATCCCGCGACCGACTCGGTGCGTTCCGCCGTGGCGAGCAGCCGGCTGACCGCGAACAGCCCGGTCGACTCCGTGGCGCGCCGATCCGCCTCCTCGGCTCGTTCCCGGCCGAGGGCAGCCAGTCGCCCGACCGCGAGCGCCACGATGAGGACGAGGGTGAGATTGAGCAATTCGCTCGTGTCGGCGACCGCGAGCGAAAAGCGCGGTGCCGTGAACAGCAGGTCGTAGGCCAGGAACGCTCCGATCGCGGTGCCCACGGCCGCGGCCGTCCCGCCGACGGAACCGACGATCACGACGGCGACGAGGTAGACGGCCGAGGCATCCGCGATCGTGGTCGCCTGTTCGAGGATCGCGACGATCAGCGTGGCGGCTACGATCGTGCCGACCGCCAGCACGGCGACTCGCAACCGGCTAAGAGCCGGCGCGCTGGTCAGGAACCGTCCGAGCGGAAGGGGCATCGCCGCGGATGGTAGTCCGCGTTGGTACTGCGGGCTGTACCAAAGTACGGCTTGGCGTGACCCCCTCCCGACTCCTACGCTCTGCCACACAGCGGGCCGGACCCTACCCCTGAGCATCACAGGCACCCGGACCGTCGAGAAACCGTGCAGAGCGAGGCTACAGACCACATGGCATCGATGGCCGTCAACGAACTGGGACCGATGCTCACCGCCACCGAGGTTGCCGACATGCTTCACCTGCACGTCAACACGGTGAAGCGGTTGGGCGATCGCGGCGAGCTGCCGTTCTATCGCGTGTGCAAGCGCGGCGATCGTCGCTTTCGCCTCGACGACGTCATGAAGTTCCTCTCGCAGAACCGCTGACCTTCGCGCGTCGCGCCGCGACGACCGGTCCGGCGCGGCTCACATCCCTTTAGACAGCCTGGCCCGCCTGCACCTGGGCCAGGCTTTTCCTTGCCCGTCCGGTCCTAACCGCG
>DASYJV010000052.1:0-5875 GCA_035996105.1 Candidatus Limnocylindrales bacterium
AGGCCGACCGGCTGGGCCTGAAGAGCACCAACGGCAACGGACCGATCGGTGTCGGCGTGGCGGTCGTTCGCGGGACCGAGATGTACGTGGCAACCGTCGGGCCGGCCGAGGCCTACCTCATCCGCCAGGCGCGTCTGTCGACCCTCCCCGATCCGCATCGCGAACGCGGTCTGCCCTCGGGTGAGCTCGAGCCCGAGGTCTGGCGTGGCGAGATCTCGGTCGGTGACTCACTGGTCCTGATCGCCCCGAACGTCATCGCCAAGCTCGGCGCCGACGAGCTCAAGGACGCGATGCTGACGCTCCACCCGCAGTCGGCGATGGAGCACCTTCATCAGCGGTTCGTGGCCGCCGGCGGCACGGGCAGCGACGGCGCGATCGCCTTCGAGGCGACCGAGGTCTCGTCGACGAGCCGCGCCCGGACCCTCGTCCCGGTCCGTCCCGCCGAGCCACTGGCCGGCGCCCCGGACCGCTCGCCGATCCCACTGGCGGACAACGTCCAGGCGGCGGGCGTGGCGGTGACGGCGGCCGCGGGATCGGCTCGCTCGGCCGCCGGCAACGCCATCGAACGGGCATTCGCTCGCGCGCAGGACCTGATGCCCCGGCGAAGGCCGGCCTACCGCCGGGTCACTCCGCTCGCCTCGCGACGCGAGACCCAGCGCCGCGCCGCGCTCGCGATCCTGGCCCTGGTCGTCGTCATCGGCGGGCTGGGGCTCGGCGTCTACGCCTTCGGTGGCAACACGCCGGGGCAGGCCATCGGCTCTGTCAATTCGGGCCAGAAGGCGCTGGACCAGGCCAAGGCGGATCTGGCCAGGGTGAGCGGTCCCGGGATCGACCTCGTCACTGACGATCCTGCGCAGGCGCTCGGGCTCCTGACCGACGCGTACCAGCAGCTCGACCTCGCCGCCGCGGCCAATGTCAGCCCCAGTGTCGTCACCCCGCTTCGCCAGCAGGCGGTGACCGGGCTCGACCGCCTGTACGGCGTGGTGCCGGTCGCGTCGACCGACCTGTACACCTTCAAGCCGGCGGCCGGGGCGCCGCCGATCGACCTGTCCGCGATGGTTCAGGGCCCCGACGGCAACCCGTACGTGCTCGACGCCGCCACGAAGACCGTCTACCGGATCGGGCTCAGGACGAAGACCGCCACCGTCGTGGTCAAGGCCGGCACGAAGAACAAGAGCGGGACCGTGGCGACGCCGCGGTTCCTCGCGGTCGGCGGGCTGGACCTGCTCATCCTCGACTCGAAGAACGCGCTGTGGCGGTGGCGACCCGCGGATGACACTGGCCGGGGGACGCTGACCAAGGTCACGCTCGCCGGGTCGGCCTCGCTTGGCAACGACATCATCGGCATCAATGCGTGGAACCGCCCGGGGACCCGCGGGCTGTACAACCTCTACGTCGTGGATCCATCCGAGCAGCAGATCCGGGCCTACTCGCCGGCCGCCGACGGCAACGGTTTTCCGCCCCCCAATCCGAGCAACTGGCTGTCGACGGCACGCGACGTCTCGGGGATGGCCTCCACCTTCATCGACGGCGACCTCTACGCCACCGACGGCGGTTCGGTGTCGCGCTTCGTCCTCGGCAAGAACGAGGGCTGGACGGCCAAGCCTCCGAAGGACACGCTCCTGCGGCCGGCACCGAGCTACTCCCTGATCGCGGCCGGGGCCGAGCGACGCGCCGGGAACATCTACGCCCTTGACCGAGCAAACGCACGGATCGTCGCGCTCGCAAAGGTCGACGGGAAATATGTCGCGCAGTACCGCGTCGCCGGCGGTCTCGGCCAGTGGTCCGACCTCCGCGGCATGTACGTCATCGCCGGGGTGGACCCCGCCCCCTCGACCCTCGTCTGGATGTCGCGCGACGGCGTCCACCAGGCGATCCTGGTCGCGGTCGCGGACGCGAGCCCGGCCGGGAGCGCGGCCCCGAGCTCGAGCGCCAGCCCACCCGGCGGATCCTCGACGCCTTCGAAGACTCCCTGACGGGGACGTCCCGTGATCCCGCTGCGGGACGCCAACCCGACCCGTCGGACGCCGCTCCTCACGCTCGCCATGGTCGCCGCCTGCGGCATCGTCTTCGCCTGGGAGCTCGGCCTGATGGCCAGCGGCGGAGAGACCGCCCTTGACGCGTTCATCACGCGTTGGGGCGTCGTCCCGGCTGACCTGACGGCCGCCTGGGGCCGCGGCGACGTGGTCTCCCGCGAGACCGCGACGCTTCTCACCAGCCAGTTCCTCCACGGCGGCTGGCTGCATCTCCTTGGCAACCTCCTCTACCTGTGGATCTTCGGGAACAATGTCGAGGACCGCTTCGGTCGGGTCGGCTTCCTCGTCTTCTACCTGCTGGGCGGAGCGCTCGCCGGGCTGTCGCAGGTGGCCATCGACCCGACCTCGACGGTACCCACCATCGGGGCCTCGGGGGCCATCGCCGCGACGCTGGGGGCCTATGTCGTGCTCTTCCCGAGGGCGCGTGTCACCTCCCTCGTCTTTCTCGGGTTCTTCTACCAGCTGATCGACGTGCCCGCCCTTATCGTGCTGGGCTTCTGGTTCGTCCTCCAGCTGATCGACGGGCTGACCTCGCTCGGCGTCGCGCAGGGCGGCGGCGGGGTCGCCTTCTTCGCCCACATCGGTGGGTTCGTGGCCGGCGCGGTCGTCGCTCGCGTGGTCACCGCCACGTGGGGGTCGTGGTGGGGTTCGTCGACCCCACGGGGCGTGGGATAATCCGGCGATGGACGACGGGCTGGTCGAGATGGTCGTCGAGAGCGTCCGGGTCCACATGCTCTCCAGCCGCCACGTCGTGATCCTCAAGGAAGCGGCCCGCGACCGGTACCTGCCCATCTGGATCGGACCGTGGGAAGCGAGTGCGATCGCGATGAAGCTCCAGGGCCTGACGCCCGAGCGGCCCCTGACCCATGACCTGTTCGCGACGACGCTCGAGGAGCTCGGCGCGCGGATCGACCGGGTCGTGATCAGTGACCTTGCCGATGAGACGTTCCACGCACGGATCATGCTTGAGCGGGACGGCCGGATCGTCGAGATCGATGCCCGCCCGTCCGACGCGCTTGCCCTCGCCGTGCGGTCGAGCGTCAGGATCTTCGCAGCCGATACGGTCCTCGACCAGGCCGCACTCGGCGGCGACGGCGGGATCGTCGACGACGGCGGGGTCGGCTCCTCGCTCGAGGCGGTGGGCGAGGGCCTCGTCGATCCGCGGCTCGATGTCTTCCGCGACTTCGTGAACTCGCTCGACGTCGACGTCGAGGGCGAGGGCCGGTCGAGCTAGCGAGGCGCCCGGCAGGCTAGCTGCTCGCCGGGGCTATCTGCGCGACCGTCAGGACGCCTTTCGCCCGATCACCCGGGTCAGCGCCCGCGCATCGGTCCCGTCGATGTACTGGAGGTCGTAGCGCGCGGCGAGCAGGGCGACCTCGTTCCGATCGGCGCGGATGACGTAGACCGGGCGCTTGCCGAGGTTGGCGTCGATCACGTCGGTCAGGCCACCGAGGTGCTCGTCGAGCCGGGTCCGGTCGTCGATGATCGTGACGTCGGGCCGTTGGCCCGTGACGCGCTGGATGTACCAGAGCGGCGTCGAATAGCTCCACCAGCTGACGATGACCGCATCCGGGGCGAGGACCTGGGCGATGTGCGCAGCCCATCCCCGCGCGTCTGACTCGAGCCGCGTATCGACGACCTTCGATCGGTCGGGGAGGGCGACGAACGTCGGGGCGAGCAGGGCGATCGCGATGATGAACGTGACGAGGGCGGTCGTCCTCACGAGTCTGCCCGGACCGGTCGCCGGGGGGCTCGATGCAGCGAGGTCATCGGCGCCTTCCGGCGTCGCCCGAGTGGATGGGGCCGCGGCCAGCCCGGCGAGCCCGCTCGCCACCGCCGCGGCCAGGATCGCCAGCCAGCTCCAGGCCATCAGCGCCGGGACGAGGTAGTAGCGATCGATGGCCGCGTTGACGTAGGACGCCGAGAAGAAGCACGTGATCGCCACCGCGGTCCCAGTGAGGAGGGCGTACCTCGGCCGGCGCGCGACCGTCACCGCGAATGCCACCGGGATGAAGGGCGCCAGGATCCCGAACTGGGCGACGGCCCGCGCGACGAGCTCGCCGAACTTGCGTGGCAGCTCACCGAACGGGTCGGACAGGCTGCCCTGGAACTGCTCGGCGAGCACGATGTACCGGAACCCGTCCCAGGTGTTCGGTGTGCCGTAGACCAGCGAGGCTCGGAACGGCCCCGCCCGGAGCGGGAGCTCGAGGTAGACGAGCACCACGGTCAGGCCGAGCGCGACGACGCATGCCAGCACGAGGCGGCCGCGGCGCCAGATATCGCGATCGACCGCCAGCACGTAGAGCCCGACCGGGATCGCGAGCAGGAGCGTGAGCGAGTGGTTCCCGATCGCGAGGCCGAAGACGATCGAGGCCGCGAGGAGGTAGCGGTCGGCCGTCTTCGGGCCACCGCTCGCTGCAGGCGAGCGCACTCCGTCTTCCCACTGGACGAGCAGCCACAGCAGCACCGCGACGAGCGCGAGGTGGAGCGAATGAGCCTCGGCATGGGTGCCGATCGCCCACGCGATCGGGGTCAGCGCCATGGCGATCCCCGCGGCCACCCCGGTGACGAGGGAGCGAGTCAGGAGCCGCACCAGATCGACCGTGAACCCCGCCGCGACCGCCAGACAGAGCGCCGAGAGGATGTTCATGCGGAAGGCGGGCTCCCCGAACGGCTGGAGCACGACGGAGGCGAGCCAACCGAGCAGGACGTAGGTCGGGAACCCGGTCGGATGGGCCGTGCCCATGAGTGGCCCGACGGTCTGGAGCTCGCCGGTGTCCCAGAAGGCGACGCCCGGGAGCATCACCGTCCAGGCGGCCGCGAACGCGATGAGCCCGACGATTGCCGCCGCGCCGAAGCGCATGACCGGATCTCGCCGCATGGCCATTCGGCCAGGGCGGGAGTCCGTCGGGCGACCCTGTGCTACGCTCCGATCCACCTTTTCCACGCTCGTGCAGGAGCCGTTCCCGGTGACTGGCCCCGCTTCCGGCGGGACCGAGCGAGGCACACGAGCGCCGTCGCGGCTGGCCGGGACGCAGGGAGCCGTCGGCGCGGTCCTCGTGGTCCTCGCGCTCGGTCTTGCCCTCCGCCTCATCATCGCATATCGCTTCCCCGGATCCGGCTTCGGGGTCGATCTGGGTGCCTTCCGGGCATGGGCGGCCAACCTTGCCGCGGAAGGCCTCCACGGCTTCTACCAGCGCGACTTCTTCCACGACTACACGCCTGGCTACCTGTACGTCCTGTGGGTCCTCGGCACGATCGGGAGCGCCCTGGGCGGGGTCGGCGTCGGCCTCATCAAGATCCCCGCGATCCTCGCCGATCTGGCCATCGGCTGGCTGGTCTGGTCGATGATCCTGGAGCTCGGCGGGCGCCCGAGGCTCGCCCTGGCGGCGGCCTTCGTGGCGGTCGTCAACCCGATCTCCTGGTTCGACAGCGTCGTGTGGGGTCAGGTCGACTCGGTCGGCGTCGTCTTCCTGCTGCTCGGTCTGCGGGAGGTCTGGCGCGATCATCCCGAGCGCGCCGCGATCTTCACGGTCATCGCGGCCCTGATCAAGCCGCAGCTCGGCATCCTCATCCCGATCCTCGCCCTGGTCACGATCCGTCGGGCCTTCTGGCCGATCCGCGCGGTGTCCACCGCCGACGCCGACGCAGGAGCGAGCTCCGGCCCGGCGATCGAGCCCTTGTCCGGATCCGCCCACGGGTCGGGTCGGTCGGCCATCCGCGGCGGATGGGCGCGGTTCCTGGCATGGGAACGCCGGACGGACCGTCCCATCCGCGTGGTCACCACCGGGGTCGTCGCGCTGGCCACGACCATCCTGCTCTGCCTGCCATTCGGGCTG
>DASYJV010000053.1:0-5902 GCA_035996105.1 Candidatus Limnocylindrales bacterium
ACATCCGGACCGCCCTCGATCCACTCGCCCATCCGCGCGAGGCAGGTCGCCACGGCGATCTCGTCGTCCGAGAGCCGAGCCGGGACGAAGGGATTCCGATAGACCCAGGTGTCGCCAAGCGTGAACCCCACGTGCTGGAAGCCCTCCAGGTTGCCGTCCTGTCCGGCATCGTGGCGCATGAGATCGACCACCACCGGCGTCCGGTAGTCGACGAGCCAACGGACCCGGCGGTCGTCGAGCGCGCCGCGCTCACCGCGCAGCTCGACCTCGGCCGGGCGGATCCATGAGAAGTACTGGTCCTCCGAGAAATCGTGGATCCCGAGGCGGTCGCCCGCATCGAGGAAGGCGATGACCCGCTCGGAGTCGACGATCCGCTCGTCGATGGGCGGACCCGCCCGGTCGGGTCCCGCGACGATCGGCGAGATGAACCGGTGGGCGGTGATGGCCAGCGGTTCGCGGTCGAGACCAAGGTAGCGCCGCATGAGGTCGACGCCGTGGTAGCCATGCGCCGCGGAGACGCGGGCCTGCGAGATCGTCCCGAGTCGGCCGGATGCGGCCACCACCAGACGCGCGGCGTGGAGCGGCTGATAGCGGTATTGCTCGGCGACCTGGATCCGGCCGGTCGTCGCCAGCGATCGGAGGGATCGCAGTCCATCCAGATCGGGTGCCGGCGGCGTCTCGGCGAGGACCGGCATGCCGCGCTCCGACAGTTCGCCGAGGAGGACCGGCGTGACCGCCCATGGCGTCGCCACGACGACGAATGCAGGCGCAGTGCCGAGCAGCGCATCGAGGCTTGCCGGGACGGCGACGCCGAACTGTCTGCCGATGGCCTCCCGCCTGGCGACACGGCGCGTGTAGAGGCCGCTCACCGCGAACCGCTCGGGGAGCGCGGCCGCGACCCGAAGGAAGAACTCGGCTCGCCAGCCGCCCCCGACGATCGCGAACCGCGTCGGCGTCATCCCTCGCGGGCGATCGGCTCCAGGTCGATCGTACGGACCTGCCTGGTCCGGCCCGCCTCGGTGCGGACGAGCGCCGCCGGGATCACCCCCGACGTCAGCTTCTCGATCACGGCTGCCTCACCGGCGTAGAGCCCGCCACCAGCGATCCTGACCCGGTCACCCACCGACAATCCGGCCCTGCCGCTTCCGGCCTTGACGTCGATCGTCGCCACCGTCGGGCGCACATACGGCTCGGGACCCGCTCCGGCGCGCTGGGCCGGCTTGGTGTCGGTCCGGGCCGGGGGGTAGACGGTCTTTCGCTTGCGTGTCGCCACAGTGGCTGGAGTCCTCCTTGGGCCGCGACCATGGATGCGCGGCGCGAGGCGATGCTACAACGCAGCGTCAATCCCGTGGCTGCCGCGACTCGTCCGATGGCGAGCGCCGAGCGCGGTCCGTTGCGCGACGGCCGCCGCCATCCCGGTCAGGCCCGCTTGATCGAGCGGCCACTCGCGTCGCGGCTGCGCAGCATGTTGGCGCTCGCGAAATGGGCGCATTTCAGGGCGCGTTCGGGGACCATGCCTGAGAAGTGGACCCGCTCGGCCTCGAGCTGGCCGACGAGCTCGCGCAGCACGGTGTCGTCCGCTGCGTAGGCGCCGATCCGCCGTGCCGTCGCCTCGAGGACCCGCTTGGCACCCTCGTAATCGGCGACGCGGTTGCGGCGGACCGCCTCCTGTCGTGCCCGAGCGGCGAACTGCCTCGCCACCGCTCGATCCACCTCGGGATCGCGCGGCTGGACGTCGTTCGATCGATCGTCCGCGTAGGTCCAGGTCAGCCGCGCCGGTTCCACGTGACCTGGGCCGCCCGCCTCGACCTGCCGATCGCGTTCGGCCAGCGCGACGATGGCCCCGGTCTCGCGGCCCACCTCGCCGTACGGGAAGGAGAGCCGAAGCACGACCTCGACGACTTGTTCGGAGCCCAGATCGCCGAGCGACACGGCGGTCCGGTTGCCGCGGGTCGTCACCTTGTAGGGGCTGATCGGCTCGATCCGGATGTCGTCCCGGGCGGTGATCTCCAGCTGGACGTCGCGGGCGACGACCTCGAGCGTCTCGCCGACCTCGGACGAGATCGCATCCCGGATCTGCGGCGCGTCCGCGATGTAGTAGAAATGGCCGCCGCCCGAGTCGGCGAGCTCCTGGAGGAGCCGCTCGTCGAAATCGTCACCGACCCCGAAGGTCGACGTCGAGACGCCACGGGCGCGCAGTCCGGCCGCGTGGGTCGCGAGCTGGTCCATATCGGTGATCCCGACGTTGGCCAGGCCGTCGGTCAGCAGCAGGCAACGGTTCACGCCGCGCTCGGCGAGATGGATCGCGACCTGCTCGCAGCCACGCAACCAACCCTCACCCAGGTTCGTGCTGCCGCGGGCTTCGATCGCCCGGAGGCGTTCGACGACGCCACGGCGAGCTTCGCCCGAGGCGAAGGTCGAGTCGATGACCACGTCGACGACGTCGTCGTACACGACCACGCTGAAGCGGTCGTCGGGGCGCAGCCGTCCGATCGCCTCCTCGACGGCGGCCTTCGCGACGTCGAGCTTGCCCCCCGACATCGATCCGGATCGGTCGAGCACGATCGCGAGATTGACCGGCGCCCGGCCGGCCGACGCGATGGCGCGTGGCGCGACCACCCGGGCGAGCATGAACCGCTGGCTGTGCCAGTTGGGTCGGATCAGGGTGCGGTCCACACGAACGGACAGGCTGGGATCGGTCGGGGTCGTCATGGTCGGTCCTCCTCGAGCAGCTCTCGGGCGATCGTCACGAGACGATCCACCTGCTTGTTCTGTGCCCGCTGGAGCGGGCGGCGGATGTGGAGCTCGATGTCCGGGCCGAGCGCGATACGCTCCCACTGCGACCGCTCGAGCGGCTGAGCGTCCGGTTCGGGCGTCGACGGCAGCGTCGACACCGAATCAGACATCGGTGGCCCCGTCATCCAGCGTGCGCGGGACAGGGGGCGGCCGGCGTGGGGGCTGAGCAGGCCGCGGACGTAGTCGAGCGCGGAATCGGCCGGTGGTGGCGGCTCGTCCCCTCCGACGAGGCCCCGGATCGCCTCGTCGTCGAGTCCCTCGAGGCGAGCACGGATCTCCGCGAGCGGCAGATGCTCAGCCTGGAGCCGGCGGATCAGACGCAGACGGGCGAGATGTCCGGTGTCGTATTTGCTGCCCGGCCCTGATCGGCCCGGTGCTGGCAGGAGTCCCTGCCCGAGGTAGTAGCGGACGGTCCGCGGCGTCACGCCCGCCAGGTCAGCCAGCTCAGTCAGGGAATAGCGTCGGTCATCCATCGGCGCCATGATGACAGTGCAACGTCTCAGTGTCAATACATCCTGCAGGACCGCCATCCTGCCTCCACACCGACTCCACACCCCGAAACCACGATGTCATGGTCCAGGGCACCCATCCGGGTGCTCGATCATCGACAAGGAGTCCAACGACCATGCGTCGCGTCATCGCCGCCATCCTGCTCATCGCCCTCCTCGCGGCCGGCGGGGGTCTCATCGCCACGACCGCGTACCAGGCCGGTCTCACGACCGCCATCACGACCCATAACGTCGATGGCACCACCGTCGTGACCCCGGTCGTCCCACCGCCCTACGCCTATGGCTATGGCTACGGCTACGGGCATCCATTCGGGTTCGGCATCTTCGGGCTGTTCGGAACGCTGCTCTTCGTGTTCATCGTCTTCGCGTTGCTGCGGGCGATCGTCTTCCGTGGCGGCCCGGGTCGTCACGGCGGCTGGGGTCCGGGGGGCTGGGGCGGATATGGCCGCGATCGCGACCCGGGCGACCACGGCCACCAGGGCGCGGCCCCGTGGGAAGCCCGCGCCCGCCAGACCTTCGACCGCTGGCACGAGGGCGCCGACGACGCCTCGACCCGATCCGGTCCGAATGACCCCGTCCCGCCGACCGGCGCTCCCTGACCGTCGGGCACTCCTTGCTGTGGCGCCCCCGGGCTCACGTCCGGGGGCGCTTCGCGCTCTACGATGCGACCGATGAAGACCATCCTCGTCGTCGACGACGAGCCCAAGATCGCCACGCTCGCCCGCGATTACCTCGAGCACGCCGGCTTCGCCGTGCTCACGGCCGGCGACGGGCCATCGGCGCTGAGCACCATCCGCCAACGCCGGCCGGACCTTGTCGTCCTGGACCTCGGGCTCCCGGGGCTCGACGGGCTCGATGTGACCCGGGAGATCCGTCGCGACTCGAACATCCCGATCGTGATGCTCACCGCGCGCGACGACGAATTCGACAAGCTGCTCGGTCTCGAGCTCGGCGCCGACGACTACCTCACCAAGCCGTTCAGCCCGCGCGAGCTCGTTGCACGGGTCCGGGCCGTTCTGCGCCGCGCCGATCGGCCGCCGGCAACGTCGGAGCTGATCCACGCCGGGGACGTCGTGCTCGACCTGCCGCGGATGCGGGTCGAGGTCGCGGGCACCGGGATCGACCTGACGCCGACCGAATTCCAGCTGCTCGCAACGCTGGCCGCGCGACCCGGCCGCATCTTCACCCGGGCCCAGCTGCTCGACGCACTGCGCGGGGTGGCATTCGAGAGCTACGAGCGGGCGATCGACTCGCACGTCAAGAACCTGCGCCGCAAGGTCGAGCCCGACCCGCGCCGGCCTCGCTACGTGTTGACCGTCTACGGCGTCGGGTATCGCTTCGCCGACGATCGAGCCAGCGACTGATGCCCTCGCCCGGCCTCGTTCGCCCGCCCAGCCGCCGTGAGGCGTGGTGGGCGGGCAGCGAGGACTGGCCGCGCGGCCGACCAGGACCACGTGGCTGGCGGCGCCGGCGTGGCTTCGGCTGCCTCTTCGGCCTCATCTTCCTGCTGGTGGTCGGGTCGGTGGTGGCCGCCAGCGGCTTCGTCCTGACCCACTTCGGGCCACTCCCCTGGCTGATCGTGCTGACCGTGGTCCTCGTGACGCTCACCCGCCTCGGGCGAGCGCTGCGATCGACCGGGACCGCCCTCGACGAACTCGTCGAGGCGACCCGACGGGTCGAGGCCGGCGACTACAGCGTGCGCGTCGGGCCGCACGAGGGCGTCCGGGCCGTCCGGCAGCTCGCGCGCGGCTTCGACACGATGGCCGCCCGCCTCGAGACCGATGAGCGGCAGCGACGCACGCTGCTGGCCGAGGTCAGCCACGAGCTCCGAACGCCGCTCGCGGTGGTCCAGGGCAACCTGGAGGCGATCCTCGACGGCGTCTACCCGGCCGACCCGGCCCATCTCGATCCGATCCTCGAGGAGACCCGGGTGCTCGGCCGGCTCATCGATGACCTGCGCACGCTCGCCCTGTCCGAGGCCGGGACGCTCGGCCTCCACCCGGAACCGACCGATCCGGACGTCCTCGTCGGCGACGTGGTCCGCTCGTTCGAGCTGACCGCCAGTGCCGCAGGGGTCGACCTCGTGGTCGCGATCGAGGGCGATCTGCCGATCCTCGAGGTCGACCCCGTGCGGATCCGCGAGATCCTCGCCAACCTCGTCGCCAACGCGCTCCGGCATACGCCGCCCGGCGGACGGGTCACCGTCGCCGGCGGCCTCGATGTTGACGGGTGGGTCCGCCTGGAGGTGCGCGACACGGGCCGCGGGATCGAGCCGACGCTGCTGCCCCACGTCTTCGACCGCTTCGTGAAGGGCGATGACTCGCGCGGGTCGGGGCTGGGGCTCGCGATCGCCCGGCAGCTCGTGGTGGCCCATGGCGGCGAGATCGTCGCCGAGTCCGTGCCCGGCCAGGGCACCACCATCCGGGTACGGCTGCCGCTTACGGGCGGGTGATCCGCACGTCGTCGACCGCCGCCTCGATCGTGCTGGCGTGGCCAAGGTCGGCCGCTGCGAAGACGATCCGCACGGTCTGGCCAGCCCAGCGAGACATGCCGATGTTCGCCGTCGCCCATCTCGCGAGATCCGTCTTGGGTGAGCC
>DASYJV010000054.1:0-2716 GCA_035996105.1 Candidatus Limnocylindrales bacterium
CATGGTCGGCGGCTTCTTCATGTTCCTTGGGTTCATGGCCATCCGCAAGATCGTGGACATCGAGGTCTAGCGCCATGCCCATCATGCCGATCGTCGTCGCCGCCCTCGCGGCTGGCGCCATCCTGTTCATCGTCCTCGGGCTCGCGGGCAGCACGCCGGTCGATCCGGTCCAGGCCCGCCTGACCCAGCTCGGAACGATGCAGGCCAAGAACCTCGAGGAGCTCGAGCTCTCGCAGCCGTTCATCGAGCGAACGTTGCGACCGCTCGCCAACCGCTTGTCTGCCCGCGTCTCGGGGATGGCCAGCGCGTCATTCAGCGACCGCACCGAGAAACGACTCGCACTGGCTGGCAACCCCGGCGACCTGCGCGTCGCCGACTGGCTCGGCATCAAGGCGATAGGCGCGATCCTCGGCGCCATCCTCTTCTTCTTCCTGTTCTTCATCGTCGGCCTGATGGGGTTCCCGCCCCTCATCGGCATGCTCATGTCGCTGATCGGCGCGATCTTCGGTTACACGATCCCGGAGTTCTGGCTCGGCGGACGGGTCAAGAAGCGTCAGAAGGCCATCCTCCTGATGATCCCGGATGCGCTCGACCTGCTGACGATCTCGGTCCGCGCCGGGCTCGGGTTCGACGCCGCGCTGGGCAAGGTCGTCGAGAAGCTCCACGGCCCGCTGACGGAGGAGTTCCGCCGCGCGCTGGCAGAGGTGCGGGTCGGCAAGGCGCGTCGCGACGCGCTGCGCGACATCGTGCCGCGAACGGAAGTCCCGCCGCTGACCAACTTCATCGGGGCGATCATCCAGGCCGAGCAGCTCGGCGTCTCGATCTCCAAGGTGCTGCAGGTCCAGTCCGAGCAGCTCCGCATCGAGCGCCGTCAACGTGCCGAGGAGCAGGCGGCGAAAGCGCCGATCAAGATGCTGTTCCCGCTCGTCGGCTGCATCTTCCCGTCGCTGTTCATCGTCATCCTCGGCCCGGCGATCATCCTCATCATCATCAACCTGAAGGTCTGATGGTCGGGCCATCCGGCCCGGTCGCCGAGACTGCGACCGTCCACTCGACGACCACGTCCGGGTCGCTGCGCGCCCGCAACATCACCCGCACGACGGAGCTCGCCGAGCGACTGGAGATCGCGGACCGGATGTGGGATCGCTTCATGGGCCTGATGGGACGGCCCGGGCTCGAGTCCGGGACCGGCCTGTGGCTGACCGGGACGAACGGGATCCACATGATGTTCATGCGCTTCGCCATCGACGCGGTCTTCCTGGGTCGGCCGGACGAGACTGCCGACGGCGCGCGTCCGGTCCTCTCCCTCCATCGTGGGCTTCGGACGTGGGTCGGGCTCGTGCCGTTGGTACGCGGCGCGGCGGGCGTGCTCGAGCTCCCGATCGGCACGATCGAGCGGAGCCGGACGGCGGTCGGCGACCGGATCGCACTGGAGCCCGCCAACCCCGCGTAAGCCCGGGTGCAGCCCCGCCGAGCACCATCGGCTCGATGGTCTCGATCCAGCGACTCACCGGCGCCACCCTCGACCTCGCCTTTCCGCCCGTCTGCTCCGGTTGCGGGCGTGAGGGAGCTGCCCTCTGCGCGGCCTGTCTCCCGGCGCTCGACGCCCGGCTGGCGCTGGCCGGTGGCACGCCGATCGGACTGCCCGCGGACCTTCCCGCCCCGCTCCTCCAGCTCGAGTGGTGTGCGCCGTTCGCCGGGCCAGTCCGGGCGGCCCTGCACGACCTGAAATACGCCGGTGAGCGCCGCCTGGCCGAGCCACTCGGGGCCGCCGTCGCCCGTCGCTGGGCGCGTGTCGGGATCGGTGCGGAGGTCCTCGTCCCGGTACCGGTCCACGCCGAGCGCGAGCGTCGCCGCGGGTACGACCAGGCGGATCTCATCGCCCGAGTGACCGCCAGGCAGCTCGGGCTGCCCACGGCGCGTGCCCTCGAACGCTCGCGTTCGACCGTCGCCCAGTTCGAGCTTGGTCGCGACCAGCGTGCTGCCAATGTCGACGGGGCTTTTCGCGTGCGCGGCTCGGACGATCGGAGATCGGATCCCGCCGTCGCGCGGTCGGTCGTCGGCCGTTGGGTCCTGCTCGTCGACGATGTCGTCACGACCGGATCGACCCTGGCCGCCTGCGCGACCGCGCTGGAGCGCGCCGGAGCCCTCGCTGTCTCTGCCATCGCGGTCGCCCGGGAACGCTGACCGGCCGTCGGGGTCCCCTTCGGTATACTCGAGCCTGGTCCGTCGGCGAACCCGGCGTGCCGCCGGAACCGCTCAGCCGCATCGTGGGCCACGGCCCCCCGGAGGCTTCGCGTGAGGACGATCGTCAAGGGCAAGAACACCGAGATCCCGGATCGCGTCCGCGAGTATGCCGAGCGGAAGGTGAAGCGGATCGAGCGCATCCTTGACGATCAGACCGATGCCACGGTCGAGCTGTGGAGCGAGCACCACAAGAGCGACGCGGACTCGCACATCGCCGAGGTCACGCTCATCGTCCACGGGCAGGTCCTGCGCAGTCGGGCGTCCGGGATGACCTACGAGGCGGCGATCGACGAGGTCATCGACAAGGTCGAACGGCAGGCGGTCGACCACAAGGAGAAGCCGCGTCTGCGGGCTCGACCCGAGGAGGAGAAGCAGATCCTGCGCCGCCTCGCCGACGGCTCCGAGGGGCCAAAGCGCGAGACGCGGATCGTCAAGGTCAAGCGGTTTGCGATCGAGCCGATGTTCGAGG
>DASYJV010000055.1:0-6865 GCA_035996105.1 Candidatus Limnocylindrales bacterium
TTCCGGGCGTTCGGCCTCGAAGCCGGCGAGACGGTCGTCCTCGATCGGCCCGACGAGGAGGCGGCCATCGTCACGATCTCGGGCGGTGGGGTCGAGATCGCCTTCGATTCGGGTCCCGGTCTCGACCTCGAGGGCCGGGCCTCCGTCTTCGATGGGATGCCGTGGAGCGCCTACATCCCGGCCGGGACGCCCGCCCGCATCGTCGGACGCCCGCTCGTCGGACAGCGAGTCGTGATCGCGATCGCCCAGGCACCGCTGACCGGCCGTGATGGCGTCGCGCGCCAGCCGATCCTGGTCCGTCCCGGGGATGTCGAGATCGAGATCCGTGGCGCCGGCAACGCGACACGGCAGGTCAACAACATGATGATGCCGGGGTTCCCGGCAGACCGGCTGCTGATCTGCGAGGTCTTCACGCCATCGGGCAACTGGTCCGGCTGGCCGCCGCACCGGCACGACGTCGACGATCCGCCACGCGAGGCCGTGCTCGAGGAGACCTACTTCTATCAGCTCCGCCGTCCCGAGGGCTGGGCGATCCAGCGGGTCTACGAGCGGGACGGGTCCCGGGACCGACTGATGGTGGTCCGTCATGGCGACCTCGCGATCGTCGACCGGGGCTATCACCCGTTCGCCGCGACGCAGGGCTATGACGCCTACTACCTCAATGCCCTCGCCGGCGACCGGCGAACGATGGCCAACACGGACGACCCCGACCTCGCCTGGGTGCGTTCCACCTGGGCCGACATGGCACCGGATCCGCGGCTTCCGCTGGTCCGGGCGTGACCGCCGCCGACGGCCCCGCAGCGATCGGACGGCGCCGGCGGCTGCTGCGGCTCGGCGGTCCTGCGGGGGTCATCGCCGGGATCGCCCTCGACCACCGCGACAGCCTCAAGGTCGTCCTCGAGCGGCAAGGCTCCAGCGCCACGAGCGTCGCAGATCTCCGGGCGCTCAAGCTCGCCCTGACCAGGGCGCTGGCCCCGGCGGCGACGGCGATCATGCTCGACGAGGAGTTCGGCGGACTTGCCCTCGAATCGGGAGCCGTCCCGGCCGCGGTGGCGCTGATCATGCCGCTCGAGGCGCAGGGCTACGAGACCATGGGGACGGGCCGGAGGACGACGCTGCTCGAGGACTTCTCCCCGGCGACGGCCCTTCGCTATGGCGCCGAAGCCTGCAAGCTGCTCCTCCCCTACCGCCCGGACGATCTCGGCGCGGCCGATTGGCAGGAAGGGCTCGTCGCCTCGACGGCCGAGGCGTGCCACGAGCTGGGGCTCCCGCTGGTCCTCGAGCCGGTCCCGTATCGATGGTCGAGCGAGAGTGAGACCGACTATTCGGCGGCGTACGGTCAACTTGTCATCGAGGCGGTGGAGCGGGTCCGGCCACTCGGAGCCGACCTGCTCAAGCTGCCGTTCCCCGTCCACGACCTGAAGGCGACGTCCGGATCGAGTGCCGCGGACGCGTGTCATGCGCTCGGTGAGGCCTGTGGCGAGACGCCGTGGGTACTGCTCGGCGCCGGCGTCGAGACCGACACGTTCCTCGAGCAGATCCGGCTGGCCGGCGGTGCGGGCGCTTCCGGGTTCCTTGCCGGCCGCGGGATCTGGGCTGACGCGATCGCCTCCGACCCGCGGGAGACCGAACGGCTGGCGAGCGAGGTGGCTCGCCCGGCATTCGAGCGGTGCCGCGAGATGGCCGAGCGAACCGCCCGGCCGCTGTCCGCCGTCAGCAGCGGCAGCTAGGCGCCGGCAGGGATCGGATGCTGCCGATCGTCGCGGGGGTCCTGACCGCCCTCTCGTTCGCCATCGCCACGCTCGCGTCGGCGCGCGCCAGCCGGATCGCCGGCGCGGTCCCGACGCTGGTCGGCCAGATGACCGTGGGGATGATCCTCGTCCTGCCGGTGGCGGTGGCCGTGACGCCCCTTCCCCCGGTCCCGGTCGAGACCCTGGTCCTCGCAACCCTGGCCGGCGCCGCGAACGTGAGCGGTCTGCTGCTGGTCTATGCCGCCTATCGGGTCGGAGCCGTGGGGATCATCTCGACGATCGCGTCCACCGAGGGGGCGATCGCCGCCGTCGTCTCCGTCCTGGCCGGACAGGCCCTTGCGCCCGGTTCGGGGCCGGCACTCGCGATCGTGGCGGTCGGCGTCGTCCTGGCGGCCGCCGGCGGAGGCCGCGAGCTCGAGGATGGCGTCCCGATCAGCCGCGCGCGGTCGCTTCGGGCGGCCGGACTGGCCTGCGGCGCCGCGGGCCTCTTCGGGTTCGGACTCTTCACGACGGGCCATGTCAGTGCGACGCTGCCGCCGGCCTGGGTCGTCCTTCCCGGTCGGCTGGTGGGTGCCATCGCCCTCGGTCTGCCCATGCTCGCGCTGGGACGCATCCGGCTCCCACGCGCGGCGCTCCCCTACGTCCTGGTGACCGGCTGCGCCGAGGTCGTCGGCTTCGCGTCCTTCGCGGTCGGTTCGAGGGACGACATCGCGCTGACCTCGGTGCTCGCCTCGATGTTCGCTCCGGTCGCGGCGATCGCCGCCTTCGTGCTGTTCAGGGAGCGGCTGGCGACGCGGCAGATCGCCGGGATCGTGTTCGTGGTCGTGGGCGTCGTCATCCTCGGCTGGCTCACCGCCTGACCATGCGACTCGTCTACAACTCCAACTCGACGATGCATCTGCCGCTGCTGATGCAGATCCGTCTCGCGCGGGAGACGGGCTGGGATGGGCTGTTCGTCCGCGAGGAGCATGTCCGGCGCTACCTGGCGCAGGGCTTCGGCTCGGCCGGTCTGCGCGAAGCCCTCGCGGAGCTCGACCCGGTGAACATCGGGGCACTCTTCGACGTCGAACGGTGGCGGCCTCACGAAAACGCCGCCATGCTCCGGGAAGCCGAGGCGTTGAGCGCGCTCGCGCTCGAGATCGGCGCCGCATCCATCCAGTTGCTGACCGGGCCGGTCATCCCGGGCGGGAGCTATGGCGGTCCGGCCGAGCTGTCGCCGGTCGAGCTGCGTCGCGCGACCGCGCGGGCGATGCGGGCGGTGGCCGATCTCGGCGCGCCCGTCGGGCTGCGCTACTACCTCGAGCCGGTGGCCTGGACGCCACTCTCGAAGCTCAGGGCGGCGGTCGAGGCTATCGACGAGGCGGAGCGCGACAACCTCGGGTTGGTGCTCGACTTCTGGCATCTCTGGCAGCGCGGCACGACACCCGACGATGTCGCGCGGCTCGACCCCCGGATCATCTTCGGCGTCGACCTTTCCGATTCGCTGGGCCCCGCCGGCTCGTTCGCAGCCGACCAGCGATCCCGCCGGGTCTGGCCGGGCGAGGGCGAGATCCCGCTGCGCGACTGGGTCGACGCCATCCGCTCGACAGGCTTCGACGGCTGGTGGGACAACGAGCTCTACAGCCCGCCGCATTGGGAGGCGGCCGAGCCATTCGCGGTCGCCACCGGGCTGCGCGAGGTGCTGCAAGGGTTGTTGGGCGGCTGACCCGCGGTCGTGTTGACGCGGCGAAGGCGCCGATGCTACGGTCCGTGCGCAATCGGTTGCGTTGATGGAGGTCGCCATCGTAGCCAACGGGGACGGACCGGGACCGCGCCGACGAGTCCTGCTCAAGGACGTGGCCGACTCGGCCAATGTCTCCGGCTCGACCGCCTCCCGTGCGCTCGCCGACGATCGCCGGATCAGCCTGGCCACGCGCCTGGCGGTCAAGGCCGCGGCAGCCGAGCTCCAGTACGTGCCGAACGCGGCAGCTCGCAGCCTGCGGATGCGTCGAACGCAGACCCTCGGGCTGCTCGTCCCGGACCTGCGCGACCCGGTCCATGGCCAGATCGCCTCGGCATTCGAGCAGGAGGCGCGCCAGCTCGGGTTCTCGGTCTTCGTCGTGGCCGGCGAGAACCAGCTCGCCGACGAGCGCCTGGCATTGAGCGTCTTCGCCGAGCACCGGACCGATGGCGTTGCGATCGTGTCGGGCGTGATCTCGCCCAAGGAGGCGATCGGGCGCGTCGATCCGGATCGACTGGTCCTCGTCCAGCCCGATCACCGCAGCCTGCCGCGCCGGGCCGGGCCGCTGTTCCCAGGCGTCATCCAGACCGACGACGCCAGCGGGATCACGGCCGCGGTGGAACACCTCATCGATCGCGGGTACCGCCGGATCGGCTATGTCGAGGGCGGACCCGGAGCGACCAATACCGGTCGCGCCGAGATCGTGGCATCGACCCTCCGGAGGCACGGCATCCGGAGCGCCCTGAGAACCTATCCTGCCCCGCGCGATGCCTGGCGCGACGCCGCCGAGCTCGCGGCCACGATCGGCTCCGATCTGCCAGATGCGCTCGTGTGCTATGACGACAAGCTCGCTCTTGCGCTCATGGACGCGCTCCGCGGGCTCGGTGTTCGGGTCCCCGACGATCTCGGGATCGTCGGGTTCGACGACATCCCCTTTGCGGCCATCTCCAATCCCCGGTTGACGACCGTCTCCATCCCATCCGCGCTGATGGGACGGACCGCGGCGGCATCGCTCATCAGCACGCTGGAGGTCGGCACCCTCCCCGAGGGCATGCTGCTGCCGCTCGAGCTGATCGTCCGGGAGAGCACCCGACCCGCAGACCGGTCCGGGCCGGGATGACGGCCGCCCGCGCCGCCCGCGCCGGCGCCGCCGACGCCCCCGCCTCGGAGCCCGACCTCGACGAGCTGGCCCGTCGCGGGCGCCTGCTGGTGGTCGAATCCGTGGCCAACGCCGGGGCCGGTCACATCGGCGGGCCGCTGTCCGCGATGGATCTCCTGATCGCCTTGTACTTCCGGGTCCTGCGCATCCGGCCGGACGAGCCGGACTGGCCGGACCGCGACCGGTTCATCCTGTCGAAGGGCCATTCGGCGATCGGGCTCTACGTGGCGATGGCACTCCGCGGCTACTTCGCGGTGGACGAGCTGGCGACGTTCGACGCCGCGGACACCCGTCTGCAGGGTCACCCGGACATGACCCGGCTGCCGGGTCTGGACGCATCGACCGGGTCGCTTGGCCAGGGCCTCGGGGTCGGCCTCGGTATCGCCCTCGGTGCGCGGATGCGCGGTCTCGGCCTCCATACGTTCGTCATGCTCGGCGACGGGGAGATGCAGGAGGGGATGGTCTGGGAAAGCGTGATCGTCGCTGCGCGGTACGGGCTGGGCAACCTGACCGCGATCGTCGACCGCAACGGCCTCCAGCAGTACGGCTGGCCGGCCGCACCCGACGAGCAGCACCGCGGCGACCGACGGGACCCGCTGGCGGGCACGAACCTGCGCCAGGCCTTCGAGGCGTTCGGTTGGCGCGTGCTCGAGATCGACGGTCACGACTTCGAGGCGATCACGGCGGCCTGTCTCGACGCGCGCACGGCGGCGGCCGGTTCGCGGCCGACCGCCATCCTGGCGACGACCGTGAAAGGCCGCGGCCTGTCATTCACGGAGGGCCGCTTCGAATGGCACGCTCGTGTCGCGACGGCCGACGAGGTCGAGGCGGCACGGGTCGAGCTCCGGGCCGGCCCCACCGGGGAGACGGGGTCGTGACGCGCCCGATGCGCGAGGTCTGGGCTGAGACGCTGTGCGACCTGGCCGATCGAAACCCCGACCTTCTCGTGCTCGACGGCGACCTCGCCACGTCGACCCGCGCGGACCGCTTCGCCGTCGCGCACCCTGGGCGGTTCCTCCAGATGGGGATCGCCGAGCAGAACCTGGTGGCGGTCGCAGCCGGGCTATCCACCCTCGGGTACGTCCCGTGGCTCTCCTCGTTCGCGGTGTTCTTCACCCACCGCTCGGTCGATCAGGTCCGGATGCTCGTGGCGCAGACCGGGGCCAACGTCAAGATCGGCGCGGCGTATTCGGGCCTGCTGACTGGCTTCACCGGCAAGACCCACCAGGACGTCGAAGACATCGCGATCATGCGCGCGATGCCCGGGATGACCGTCCTCGCCCCCGCCGACCCGGCCGAATGTGCGGCGATGGTCCGCTGGGCGACCGAGACGCCTGGCCCGGTCTACCTGCGCCTCGCCCGCGATGGCGGGCCGGACGTGTTCGACGCGGGGTACCGATTCGAGCTCGGCGCGGTCGTCCCGCTGCGCGACGGGACCGATGTCCTGATCGTGTCGACCGGGGCGCAGTCGGCACGCACCCTGGCCGCTGCTGGGCTTCTCGGCACGGCGGGCATCTCGGCCGCGGTCCTCCACGTGCCGTCGCTCAAACCGGTCGACGAGGCGGCCATCGTCGAGGCAGCCCGGCGCGTGCGCCTGGTCGTCACGGTCGAGGAGCACACCGTCCTGGGCGGCCTGGGCGGCCTCGTCGCGGAGATCCTGGGCGAGCACGCGCCGCGGCGCCTGGTGCGCATCGGCATCGAGGACACGTGGGGCGAATCGGCCCCGAACGCCTACCTGCTGGAGCGGCATGGGCTGTCGCCGGAGCGGGTCGCCGAACGCGTGGCACACGAGTACGGGCAATTGTCCGCGTCGATCGAGGAGAGGCGATGAGACCGTTCACGGTGCGCGATCCGAACAGGATCGGGGTCGCCTTCCTTGGCGTCGGCCGGATGGGCAGCACCCACGCGCGGACCCTCGCCGGGATCGGCAACGCCCGGGTCGTCGTGGTGGCCGACGTGGACGGCTCCGCGGCCGAGCGCGGCCGGGAGATCGCACACGCGGAACGGTCGACGACCGATCCGCTCGAGGCCATCCACGATCCGGAGGTCGAGGCGGTCGTCATCGCCACCGCCACGAGCACCCACGCCGGCTTCATCGAGGCCGCGCTCAAGGCGGGCAAGGCCGTCTGGAGCGAGAAGCCGATCGCGCTCGACCTGGCCGAGACGGGCCGCGTCGTGGCGCTCTGGCGAGAGACCGGGCTGCCGGTCCAGCTCGGGTTCATGCGGCGGTTCGAT
>DASYJV010000056.1:0-13668 GCA_035996105.1 Candidatus Limnocylindrales bacterium
TCCGCCGCGCCCGTCGATGCGGTTGGTGACGGACGTCTTCGAATTCTGTGCAGCCGAGCTCCCCAAGTGGAACACCATCTCGATCTCCGGGTACCACATGCGCGAGGCGGGTGCGACGGCCGCCCAGGAGCTGGCCTTCACGCTGGCCGACGCGATCGCATACGTCGACGCCGCGGTCGCCCGCGGGCTCGATATCGATGCGTTCGCGGGCCGGCTGTCGTTCTTCTTCGCCGCCTGGTCGGAGCTGTTCGAAGAGGTCGCCAAGTTCCGGGCGGCCCGGCGGATGTGGGCCACGATCATGAAGGTGCGGTTCGGGGCGACGAACCCGCGCTCGATGATGTGCCGGTTCCACGTCCAGACGGCGGGCTCGAGCCTGACCGCGCAGTCAGTCGACAACAACGTGGTCCGCACGACGATCCAGGCGCTTGCCGCCGTCCTCGGCGGCGCCCAGAGCCTCCACACGAATTCGCGGGACGAGGCGCTCGCCCTGCCGACCGAAGAGGCGGCCCGCCTTGCCCTGCGAACGCAGCAGATCCTGGCTCACGAGGCGGGCGTCACCGAGACGCCCGACCCGCTGGCCGGCTCGTATTACGTCGAGAGCCTGACCAACGAGCTTGAGGCGGCCGCCTGGGGCTATCTCGACGAGATCGAGACGATGGGCGGGACGCTGGCCGCCATCGAAGGCGGGTTCCAGCAGCGCCAGATCCAGGAGGCGGCGTACCGAGTCCAGCGGGCGATCGAATCGGGCGAGCAGGTCGTGGTCGGGGTCAACCGCTTCCGGGATGATCAGATCTCGACGCCGCCGCTGCACACGATCGACCCGGAGGGGGAACGGCGGCAGATCGAGCGAGTGCGGCGCGTCCGGGCCGACCGCTCGGCCGAGACCTGGAGTGCGGCGATGGACCGCCTGGAGGCGACCGCGGCGGGCGAAGGGAACCTGATGCCCTCGATCCTCGAGGCGGTCCGTGCCCATGCCACGGTCGGCGAGATCAGCGACCGGCTTCGGGTGGCGTGGGGCGAGCATCGCGAGTTGATCACCGTCTGACCCCGAGCGGCAGCCGCCACTGGCGGTGCCACCGTCCCTCGCCGCCTTCGACGAGCACCTCGAGGCTCGAGACGTGGTGCCGGAACGGCAGGGCTGCGGCCGCTGATGCCGCGATGTCGTCGAGCGGCGCCTCCTCGGACTCGGTGATCGTGAGGTGCGGCACGACCAGCTCGAACGCACCGCCGTAGGGCGGGTGGTCCGGGTAACGGCGGACCACGGCCCGGGTCAGGTCGAGGAACGGTGCCGCCGGCTCGGGTGCCAGGTAGACGACGCCGGGGAACCGCCCGACCCGCTCGAACCGGAGATCGAAGGGCGGATGGGCCGCGGTGAGGGTCGCCAGCTCCCGACGCACGCCGGGCAGGAGCTGCTCGGCGGGGAGGAAGGGGAAGAGGACGGTCACGTGAGCGGGGACGCCGACACTCGCTGCCCAGTCCCAGCTCGTCCTCAGGCGTTCGAGCGCACGGGGCAGCGGGACGCGCGCGACGATGGCGCTCGCGGGCTCGGTCGTCGGCATGGCCGACAGGGTACGCTGCGGCGATGCCACGCACGCCTCCGACCGCGCCGACCCAGAGCCTGCCGGATGCCATTCGCGAGGTCGGTCGCGTTCACCACGTCGCGCTGATCGTCCGATCGATCGACGAGTCGCTCGGGTTCTGGCGGGAAGCCCTTCGGCTCGACCTCGAGACCGTCATGGATATCCCCGATGATCGAGTCCGCATCGCCTTCCTCGGGGTGGGGGAGTCCAAGATCGAGCTCGTCGAACCGACCGACGAGAGCACCGGCGTCGCCCGGTTCCTGGCCACCAGGGGCGAGGGCTTCCACCACGTCTGTTTCGAAGTCCCGAACCTTGCCGAGGTGCTGCGGCGCCTGGCGGTCGACGGCGTCGAGCTGATCGATGCAGCGCCCCGGCGAGGCGCCGAGGGTCCCGTCGCGTTCCTCCACCCCCGATCGTGCCATGGCGTCCTGGTCGAATTGATCGAGGCGCCAGGCGGGCCGTCGTGGAGCGCCCTCGGGCTCTGACCCCGGGCGAGGTCAGACGGGCCTGGTCGCCCGGAGCGAGAACATCAGCGGCAGGTCGCCCGCTGTCCCCGGCGGGAGGCGCCATCTGCCATCGCCGTCCTCGACCAGGAAATCGGTCTTCCACTCGAGGAATGGGTGCTCGATGAGCGTCTCGATCCGCAGACCCGCCTCGATCAGCGCGGTCACGATCTCACCGAGTCCATGGTCCCAGCCGTGCTCGGTCAGGTCCGCGCCGACGTCGGCCGTCGGATCCGCGTAGGAGCCCTTGACCGCGAAGGTCAGCGGCTCGGGATGCTCGAAATAGGGATACGTGAGCCGAAGCTCGCCGGGCGCCACGCCGTCGTTCTCGAACACCTGGGCGACGGGGTGGATCTCGCTGATGAAGAAGGTCCCGCCGGGCGCCAGGAAATGCGCCACCACGCGGGCCCAGCCCCGGACGTCGGGGAGCCAGCCCAGGACGCCGCGCGAGGTGTACACGACATCGAACTGGCCGTCGAGGGCAGCGGGCAGGTCGTACAGGTTGGATCGGACGAACCGGGCATCCGGAAAGCCCAGCTCGATCGCCAGCGAGCGCGCGAGCTCGATGGCCTCCGGCGAAAGGTCCGCACCGGTCACTCGAGCGCCGAGCCGCGCCCAGGACAACGTGTCGATCCCGAAATGGCACTGGAGATGGAGGAGCGACTTGCCGGTGACGTCGCCCACCATCTCGATCTCGTATGGCCTGAGCCGAACCCCGCCCGCCCTGAATCCCTCGAGATCGTAGAACTCGCCCTTGGCATGGATCGCGGTCCAGGCG
Organism: Candidatus Limnocylindrales bacterium; assembly: GCA_035996105.1. Classification (GTDB taxonomy): domain Bacteria; phylum Chloroflexota; class Limnocylindria; order Limnocylindrales; family CSP1-4; genus SPCO01. The sequence continues at coordinate 2,862 of DASYJV010000056.1, forward strand.
TCCCACAGCGCTTCGTTCGCGGCGAACGAGACGGCGTGTGGCCGGGACGGCTCGGTCACTGGAGGGACCATGCGAACAGCACGTCCGGGGCGCGGTCGGCGGCGCGACAGAAGGTGACGATGCGCCCGGCGAGCTCCCGGATCCACGGCTTCTCTTCGCGCGGAAGCACCCCGAGCTCGTCCTCGACCAGCTCGATCCAGCGGCCGGCGATGGCATCGAGGTGGCGGTCCGCGAGTCGAGCGACGACGCCGATCCAGGCCGGATCGACGCGCTCGATGGTGTGCGCATCGCCCTCCCCGTAGCCGTCGAGCTCGAACCGGGCGTCGATGAAGTCAACCGGGTCGTCGCCGCCCGTGACGGTCCGGACGGCCTCGGCGAAGAGGTCGAGCCACGTCGGGTCGAGGCCGCTGCCGAGCGGCAGATGCGCGGGGAAGCGTCGCCGGTCCTCGAGCGCCGCAAGGTCGTCCAGACCGATGACCATGAGGATGTCGGGGGCGTTGCCCGCGACGAGATCCATCAACCGAGTCATGGTCGCTAGCCGCGAAACCCGGCGTCGCGCAAGAGGCCCGGCAGCTCGGTCGGCGAGCCCGCGACCCGGAAGCCGGCGGCCTCGAGCGCGGCGACCTTGGAGGCCGCTGTCCCCGCGCCGCCCGAGATGATCGCCCCGGCGTGGCCCATCCGCTTGCCCTCGGGCGCCGTCCGACCCGCGATGAACGCGACCTTGGGGATGGCCGCAAGGTGCTCGGCGGCCCAGGCCGCCGCGGTCTCCTCGGCCGCCCCACCGATCTCGCCGATGAGCACGATCGCCTCGGTCGCCTCGTCCTCGGCGAACCGCTGCAGGATGTCGAGGAACGTCGTCCCGATGATCGGGTCGCCGCCGATACCGACGCATGTCGACTGGCCGAGCCCGGCGTCCGTCATCGCCTGGACCGCCTCGTAGGTGAGCGTCCCGGAGCGGCTGACGACCCCGACCCTGCCGTCGCGGTGGACCGAGCCCGGGATGATCCCGACCTTGGCCGAGCCGGGCGATGTCGCGCCGGGGCAGTTCGGACCGATCAGCGTGGCCCCGGCCCGCCGGACCACCTCGACGACCGGGATCATGTCCAATGTGGGGATGCCCTCGGTGATGCAGAAGATCGTCGCGATCCCGGCGGCGGCGGCCTCCATGACGGCGTCCGGCGCGCCCCCGGCCGGGACGAAGATACAGGACGTGTTCGCGCCGGTCTCGCGGACCGCCTCGGCGACCGTGTCGTAGACCGGGACGGTCCCGTTCAGCGCGGACTGCCCCCCCTTGCCGGGGGTCACGCCGGCCACGATCGGGGTCCCGTACGCCTGCATCGCCAGGCTGTGGAACTCACCTTCGCGCCCGGTGATCCCCTGGACCACCAGCCGCGTCTCCGGTCCGACGAGGATGCTCAAGCGCTCGTTCCCCGTGATGCCGCCACGGCCATCGCGGCCGCCTCGTCGAGCGACGCCGCGGTCGCGAAGTCGGCCTGCTCGAGGAGCACCGCCGCCTCGGCGGCGTTGGTGCCGACGATGCGCACGACCATCGGGACATCACGTTCCTGGACGGCTCGTGCCTCGATCAGACCCCGGGCGACCTCGTCGCCCCGGGTGATCCCACCGAAGATGTTGACCAGGATCGCATCGACCTTCGGGTCGCCCAGGATGATCCGCATCGCGGCCGCGACCTTGTCGGCCCGCGCCCCACCGCCGATATCGAGGAAATTGGCAGGCTCGCCGCCGGCGCGCTTGACGAGGTCCATGGTGGTCATCGCCAGGCCGGCGCCGTTGACCATGCAGCCGATCGTGCCGTCGAGCTTGATGAACGTCAGGCCGGCCTCCCGCGCCTCGCGATCGGCCGGATCCTCCTCGTCGGGGTCGCGCAGCCGCTCGAGGTCGGGGTGGCGGGGGAGCGCCGAATCGTCGAGCGTGACCTTGGCGTCGAGGCAGACCAGCCGCTCCACCTGGGCACCCGCCGCGTCGCGCTCTCGGACGATCGCCAGGGGGTTGATCTCGACCAGGTCGGCGTCGTACGCGAGCATCGTCCGGACGAGACCCTTGGCGATCGCCACCGCGGTCTTCAGCTGACCGCCGAGGCCCATCGCGAAGGCGAACTCCCGGGCCTGGTAGTCGAGCAGGCCGAGGAGCGGGTCGGCATGCCGACGGATGATCGCCTCCGGATGGTCGATGGCGACCTGCTCGATCTCGACGCCGCCCTCGGCCGAGCCCATCAGCAGGATCCGCCCGGCCCCGCGATCGAGGACCGCCGACATGTAGTACTCGCGAACGATGTCGGCCGCTTCGGCGACCAGCACCTTGCGGACGGTGATGCCCTTGATGTCCATGCCGAGGATCGCGGCGGCGACCCGCTCGGCCTCGTCGACGCTCGACGCCAGCTTGACCCCGCCGGCCTTCCCGCGGCCGCCGACCAGGACCTGGGCCTTGATGACGACCGCCGACGCGCCACCCGCGACGCCGAGGATCCGCTCGGCCGCTGCGCGCACCTCCGGGACCGTATGGGCCACCTCCCAGCCGGGTACGGGCAGGCCCTGGGCGACGAGCAGCGTCTTGGCGTCGGCTTCCTGGATCTTCACGAGGGCGACGGCTCCGAAGGCGGTCGGGGGTGGGGGAGCGATGGTACCGCGTCGGGCCGCGTGCCCGACGGAAACGGAACGAAGGCGGGGGGCCGCCTCGCCATACTCATTGAGCGCGGTCGTTCGGCCGAGCCACCCGCTGAGGGCGTGATGCAGCAGGAACTCGTGGAGCGAGCGCGGAGGGGCGATCATGACGCCTTCGCCGCGCTGGCAGGCGCCGCGATCTCCCGGCTGGATTCCGCCGCCCGGCTCATCCTGCGCGATCCCGACCAGGCGAAGGACGCCGTCCAGGAGACGCTCGTCCGCGCCTGGCGTGACCTGCCCACATTGCGCAGTCCCGACCGTTTCGACGCCTGGCTGCACCGGTTGCTCGTGCGTGCCTGTATCGATGAGGCACGCCGGCTCCGACGCCACCGCGTCGACGTGGAATTGACCCCGATCGACACCCCGGCGGTGGGCGACATGACGTCGTTCACGGCCGACCGTGACCAGCTGGAACGCGGTTTCAACCGCCTCGAGCCGGAGGCGCGGGCCCTCATCGTCCTGCATCACTATCTCGACCTGCCACTGCCGGAGGTCGCTATCGCGCTCGGGATCCCGCTCGGCACAGCGAAATCGCGCCTGCACCGGGCACTCGGATCCATGCGAGCGGCCCTCGACGCCGATGCCCGACCTCTGTCGGAGATCCGGGGGGGCCGCCTCGCATGACGCTCAACGATGGCTTCGACCGGACCGTCTCGGGTTGGCTCGACGAGCAAGCTGGGCGTGGAAGGCCCGACTACCTCGACGAGGCCCTTGCCCGGACCGTCCAGACCCGACAACGACCGTGGTGGGCGAGCCTCGAAAGGTGGCTCCCCATGCAAGCGACACTTCGCCTGGCTCCCGTCCCCCGGGTCGCGTGGCTCCTCGTCGTCGTCGCCCTCGTGGCCGCGCTCGGCGTGGCAGCCCTGGCGATCGGTTCCCGACATCGCCAGCCGGCCCCGCCGTTCGGACCGGCCCGGAACGGCGCGATCCTCTATGGCGGCACCGATAAGGACATCCACACGTTCGACCCGGTGGCGGGCACGACCGCGACGCTGATCACCGGCGTGGCGGGCGACCGTCGTCCGCTCCTCTCGCCCGACGGCACCAGGCTCCTGTTCCTTCGGGACAGCGCTGGCAGGGATCAGGGTTTCGGTCCCATCCAGCCGATGATCATGGTGGCGAATGACGACGGCAGCGACGTCCGACCCCTCACCGGACCCCTGCTGCACTTCGCGGCCAACGTCGGGACCATCGCCTGGTCTCACGATGGAACGATGGTGGCGGTCATCTCGGACATCGATTCGAAGCCGGCGATCCAGGTCTTCCGGGTCGACGGCTCCTCGCCGCCGGTCGTCCTCGATACGAACCCCCTGACGGATCTCGCGTACATGGCCTTCCGACCGAGTGGCCGGGAGATCACATTCCGCGCTTCCTCGGCCGACCGGGGCGGCCTGTTCGCCGTCGGCTCCCACGGCGGCGGCTACCGGGTGATCGTGCCGGCCACCGAAGGGGACGGCGCGAGCCTCTCGCCGGACGGCACCAAGATCGCCTACCAGACGTGGGACGGGACCCTCGGGGTCATCCACGTCGTCGACGTGGACACCGGGGTCGACTCGGTCCCTGCCTTCGATCCGCCATCGACCGCGGCTTCGGCGGACGACACGCCCTCCTGGTCGCCGGACGGCACGCGGTTCCTGTTCGTCCGCTACATCGTCGGTGAGCACAACAACCTGATGGTCGCGCCGTCGACGGGCGGCCGCCGCATCGAGGTCGGACCTGCGATGCCGAACGACAGCATGCGGGTGGATGCCGAGTTCTCCCCGGATGGCTCGAAGGTGCTCGCGAGCTACGTCGCCGACGGGTCGAACTGGCTGCTCGACCCGACCGGCTCCACGGCAGGCACGCGACTCCCGTCGTCCATGGCCGAGGTGGCCTCCTGGCAGCGCCTCGCTCCCTGACTCACCCCGGGTGGCCGGCTCGTCTGCGGCGAGCCGGCCATGGTCGCCCGGGCGGCACGGCTAGAATGGGTCCATGGCCCACCGCGTGACCCTGATCCCCGGCGATGGCATCGGTCCAGAGCTGGCGGAGGCGACGACCCGCGTCCTCGACGCGACCGGCATCGGCTTCGAATGGGAGTCGGTCATCGCCGGCGAGTCCGCCATCGAGCAGTACGGGACGCCGCTCCCGGACCACGTGCTCGAATCGGTCAAGCGCAACAGGGACGCGCTCAAGGGGCCGATCACGACACCGGTCGGTGGCGGGTTCCGGAGCGTCAATGTCTCGCTCCGCCAGGCACTCAACCTCTATGCGAACCTGCGGCCGGCCCGCTCGATGAAGGGCCTCGACACGCGCTACGAGGATGTCGACCTGATCATCGTCCGCGAGAACACCGAGGACCTCTACGCCGGCATCGAGCACATGGTCGGGCGCGACGCGGCTGAGAGCATCAAGATCATCACCCGCGAGGCATCCGAACGCGTCGCGAGGTTCGCCTTCGAGTATGCCGTCGCGAACGGTCGACACAAGGTCACGGCCGTCCACAAGGCCAACATCATGAAGCTGTCCGACGGCCTCTTCCTCGAGAGCTGCCGGACGATCGCCGCCGGCTACGAGGGCCGGATCGAGTTCGAGGACCGCATCGTCGACAACATGTGCATGCAGCTCGTCCAGAAGCCCGAGCTGTACGACGTGCTGGTCCTGCCGAACCTCTATGGCGATATCGTCAGCGACCTCGCGGCGGGGCTGGTCGGCGGCCTCGGCGTCGCGCCCGGGGCGAACATCGGCACCGAAGCGGCCGTCTTCGAGCCGGTCCATGGCTCGGCGCCCAAGTACGCCGGTCTCGACAAGGCCAACCCGACCGCGATGATCCTGTCCGGCGCGCTCATGCTCCGTCACATCGGCTACCCGGAGGACGCCCTCCGCCTCGAGACGGCGGTCCGCGAGGTCATCGCGGAGGGGAGGTCGACCACCTACGACCTCGGCGGGTCGACGGGGACCGCCGCCTATGCGGACGCGATCATCGACCGCCTGACCGCCGCTCCCGCCGTCCGATGACCGGGCTCCCGGCCAGTCTTCGACTACCGCGCAAGCCCGGCGGGACGGCTCGCCAGGGCCTCGGCGCGACCAGCCGGATCGACGACTGGGCGATCGAGCCCGCGATCGTCGCCTTCGGCTTCACCGCGTTCATCGTCTACTCGCTCTTCTCGGCCCTGCTGTGGTACCCGCTCTTCGGCGTCCGCTACGAGGTCGACGGCTACCTCTCGCCGTTCTTCTCGCCACTGATCAGACCCGACTGGCTGCCGGGCTGGTTCTCCCCGGCGATCCTCATCCTGTGGATCCCGCTCGGCTTCCGGACGACCTGCTACTACTACCGCAAGGCCTACTACCGCTCGTATTTCGCGGATCCGCCGGCCTGCGCGGTCGCCGAGCCACGCATCCACAAGCGCTACCGGATGGAGACGGCCCTCCCGTTCATCCTGCAGAACCTCCACCGGTTCTTCCTGTATCTCGCCTTCGTCCCGCTCTTCTTCCTGTGGCTCGACGCCATCCTGTCGCTGAGCCCCGCCGGCGGTGGCGTCCGTCTCGGCCTCGGCTCGGCGATCCTGCTGCTGAATGCCTTCCTCCTGTCCGGCTACTCGCTGTCGTGCCACTCGTTCCGCCACCTGATCGGGGGCAACCTGGACTGCTTCTCGTGCAGCCGGCGCACCCGGGTCCGCTACAGCCTCTGGTCACGGGCGACGTGGATGAACCTGTTCCACATGCGCTGGGCCTGGGCGAGCCTGATCTCGGTCGCGATGGCGGACCTGTACATCCGGCTGCTGGCCATGGGGGTCCTAACCGACCCGGCGATCCGTTTCTAGCCGGAAGCAGATGACCCTCGTCGCACCGGTCAAGCCGCAGGTCCGCCCGCACGACGTCATCGTCATCGGGGCGGGCGGGGCGGGGCTGCGTGCCGCCATCGCCGCCAAGGCGGCCGGTGCCGACGTCGGCCTGGTCTGCAAGTCGCTGCTTGGCAAGGCGCACACGGTGATGGCCGAGGGCGGCGTGGCGGCAGCGCTCGCCCATGTCGCCGCAGGAGATTCGTGGCAGGTCCACTTCCGCGACACGATGGTCGGCGGCAAGCTCCTCAACAACCCGGAGATGGCGCGCATCCACGCGCAGGAAGCGCCGCAGCGCGTGCGCGAGCTCGAGTACTGGGGTGCGGTCTTCGATCGGACGGCCGACGGGCGGATCCTCCAGCGTCCCTTCGGCGGCCATTCGCACGCTCGCCTGGCGCACGTCGGCGATCGGACGGGTCTGGAGATGATCCGGACCCTCCAGGACCAGGTGGTCGCGGCGGGCATCGAGGTCTACATGGAGGCCACGGTCACGAAGCTGGTGACCGGCCCGGACGGAGTGACCGGCGCCTTCGGCTACTGGCGGACGACCGGGGCGCCCATCGTCTTTCCGGCCAAGTCGATCGTGCTGGCGACCGGTGGCATCGGCAAGGCGTTCGAGATCACCTCGAATTCGTGGGAATACAGCGGCGATGGCCAGGCGCTCGCCTATGCGGCCGGCGCCGAGCTGATCGACATGGAGTTCGTCCAGTTCCACCCGACGGGGATGGTCTGGCCGCCGGGCGTGCGCGGCCTGCTCGTGACCGAGGCCGTCCGCGGCGAAGGCGGGATCCTGCGCAATGTGCACGGCAACCGGTTCATGTGGGAGTACCTGCCCGAGGATCGGCGTGCCGAATACGCGGCCACCGATGAGGAGGCCGCGCGCTGGGTCGCAGCGCAGTCCGAGGGTCGCGAGACGGACGCGCGACGACCACCCGAGCTGTCCACCCGCGACAATGTGGCCCGGGCCATCTACACCGAGGTGAAGGAGGGCCGTGGAACGCCACATGGCGGTGTCTACCTCGACATCAGCTACCTGCCGCCCGAGCACGTCCGGCGCAAGCTGCCCTCGATGTACGAGCAGTTCAAGGAGCTCGCCGACGTCGACATCACGAGGGGCCCGATGGAGGTCGGACCAACGACCCACTATGCGATGGGCGGGATCCGGGTCGATGCGGAGACCGGCGCGACCACGGTGGCCGGCCTGTTCGCCGCGGGCGAGGTCGCCGGCGGGATGCACGGCGCGAACCGACTGGGCGGCAACTCGCTGTCGGACCTCCTCGTCTTCGGCGCGCGGGCGGGCGAATCGGCCGCGGCCCGCGCATCGGCGACCACGCTCGAGCCATACGTCGATCCGGTGAAGCTCCGCGATGCCGTCGCCGAGCTGACGACGCCGCTCGACCGGGAGGAGGGCGAGGATCCATACGCCATCCAGCGTGACCTGCAGGAGACGATGCAGCGTCTCGTCGGCATCTTCCGTGAGGAGGCCGACCTGGAGGAAGCGCTCACCCGGCTTGCCCAGCTCCGCACCCGCTGGCTGGCCGTCCGGGCGACCGGCGGACGCGTCTACAACCCCGGCTGGAACCTCGTCTTCGAGCTCGACCACCTGTTGACCATCTCCGAGGCGATCGCGCGGAGCGCGCGGCTTCGGACCGAGAGCCGGGGAGCGCACAGCCGCCTCGACTACCCGGCCACCGACGATGTGCAGTGGGGCCACCTCAACACGGTGGTGGTCCAGGCGCACGATGGCTCGATGGCGGTCACGACCACGGCGCTGCCCGCGATGTCCGATGAGCTGCGAAGCTTGCTCGGCAGCAGCGACCACTGACGACGGAGGCAGCATGCCCGACGCGCATCTGAGGGTCTTCCGCGGCAGCCCCGGCGAGGTGGGGCATTTCGACGAGTTCGACGTCTACGTCGAGGAGGGGATGGTCGTCCTCGATGCCCTGCACTGGATCCAGGGTCACGAGGCGCCCGACCTCGCCGTGCGCTGGAACTGCAAGGCGGCCAAGTGCGGGTCGTGCAGCGCCGAGGTCGACGGCCGGCCCAGCCTGACCTGCAAGACCCGGCTGTCCGACTTCGACCTCGACCAGCCGATCACGATCGAGCCGATGCGCGCCTTCCCGCTGATCCGCGACCTCGTGACCGATGTCTCCTGGAACTACGAGGTCAACAAGACGATCCAGCCCTTCACGCCGCCGGCCGACATCCCGCAGGAGGACTGGCGCTGGCAGCAACAGGACGTCGAGCGGGTCCAGGAATACCGCAAGTGCATCGAGTGCTTCCTGTGCCAGGACGTCTGCCACGTCCTGCGCAACCATGAGACGGAGAAGCCGTTCATGGGCCCGCGCTTCCTGGTACGTGCCGCCGGTCTCGAGCTCCATCCGATCGACGCGGCCGACCGCCGCGAATACCTCAAGGACAGCGGCGGGATCGGCTACTGCAACATCACGAAGTGCTGCACCGAGGTCTGCCCGGAACACATCAAGATCACGGACAACGCGATCATCCCGCTCAAGGAGCGCGTCGCCGACGCGTATTACGACCCGGTCCAGTGGGCTTGGCGAAAGCTCCGGCGAGGAGGCCCCGGGACCGGGGCGGGTGTCGAGCTCCCGGTCCTCCAGGTCGATCCCCCGATGCCGGCGTCCAAGCCCGACCAGGCGGCCGATTGAGCGACCCGCTCTTCCCCGACCTGGCGACCGATCCACCGGCTGACGGGTCGAACGCCACCGGACGACGCGGCTTCGTCATCCGCACCGACGGGGCGGCGCGCGGCAACCCTGGACCGGCCTCGCTCGGAGCGGCCCTCTTCGACCTGGCGCGGGCGGACGCCCGTGACGCCCGGGCCGTCCCGGACGCCTCGATCTCCGACTACCTCGGCGTCCAGACCAACAATGTCGCCGAGTACACGGGGGTGGTCCGCGCCCTCGAGCTCGCCCGCGAGCTGGGCGCCCGAGAGGTCCACCTCCTGCTCGATTCGAAGCTGATCGTCGAGCAACTGACCGGCCGTTGGCGAGTCAAGGACGCCAAGCTCATCCCGCTCTGGGCGGCGTGCCGCCAGACGCTCGCGGGGTTCGAGCGATGGTCGGCCGCGCACGTGCCTCGTGCCCTCAACTCCGTCGCCGATGCCCTGGCCAATGAAGCGATCGACCGGGCGCACGCCGGCGGCCCGGCGTCGGTGGTGCGGCGGCCGCGCGCCTGACACCAAGGCACGCCGGGGTAGGATGAGCGCGTCAGCGAGGCGGTCGGATGGTCGCGCGTCACCGGCCGGGGCGACCCGAACGGTGGCGTGAGGAAAGTCCGAGCTCCGCAGCGCAGGGTGGCGGGTAACGCCCGCCCGCCGTGAGGCGAGGACCAGTGCCACAGTGACGATGCCGGACCGGGGCGCAAGCCGCGGACCGGAGTGAAACGGGCAAACTCCACCCGGAGCAAGGCCAAATAGGAGGGCGCAACTCGCCGACGGGCAACCGCCGGCGGGGGAGAGGTGCGCTGCCCAGCCCTCGGGTCGGCCGCATGAGCCGTCGGGCGGCCGGCGGCCCCAGATGGATGGCCATCCCCGGCGCGCCGTCAGGCGTGTCGGGACAGAACTCGGCTTACAGACCGCCTCGCTGACGCTGCCGCCACCGACTCGCGACCCCGATCACCAGCCAGCCGACGACGACGACCATGACTGGAAGGCCAGGGCCATCCATGAACCGGTCCCAGTTCGTCTGCGGTGGGAGGCCCATCGCGGCCCGACAACTCTCCGCGGTCACGTTCAGCGGGCCCAGGCACATCTGGACGCGACCTCCCCACAGGAAGACGGCCCAGCCGGCCACGAGGATGGTCCAGATGCCTGACGCGGCCGTGACGCGACGCGTCACGAGGTCAGTCTTCGTCGGGGCGGAAGATGTGCGGTGCCACGCAGGCATTGCAGATCGGCGTCGCGGCCTCGAGGTCGCCGAGCGGGATCGGGACCTTCCGATCCGGGTAGAGGCACTCGACGTCGTAGACCCTCTGGGCATCGACTTCCACGTTGATCAGCCGCCGGAACGTGCAGCGCTTGATGCGGTGCGGCGCCAGGTGAAAGGCGTCCGGTTGCTGCGGGATGACCGGGAGTGGAAGCGCCATGACTGGGCTGTGTGCCTCGGATCTTGGTGTCGAACGGATGATCGGTCGACTCTGGCGGTGGAGCCTAGCATCGGCTGTGGCGCCACGGCAACACGCGAAAGGTACTAGACTCCCCGCCGTTCCACCCCCGGGGCTATGGGAGGAAGCGTGGACGACGTTCCTGCGACGGGTCTCCCGGCGCACGTTGCCGACCAGCCGATC